>NZ_JBHYJC010000007.1:0-259482 GCF_042749045.1 Streptomyces sp. NPDC059008
CTCCCCCGTGTCTATCCACGGCGGCCTGTCGCGCTCCCCGTATGGGGCGTCCGCCTCCACCGTCACCGGTGAGGCGGACGCCATCGTCCAGGTCTTCGCCTCCGACATGCGCCACTTCGAGCGGGTGCTGGAACGGATCGCGGGCGAGCCGTTCGTGGAGCGGACGAAGTCGGTGCTGGTGCTGTCGCCGCTGCTGCGGCGCTACAGCTCGGGCGCGCCGGGCTGAACCGCGTCGCCGTACGCCACCGCCCGCCCGGCACGTGCGGCCGCCGCACCGGCTCCCTGACCGCCCTGCAGCACCGCTTGCACCGCCGCCCCGCCCCGCGCCCTCGCTCATGCCCCGTTGCCGCCCTCCGGCAGGCGGAGCCTGAGGAACGAGGTGTACTGGTCGTGCATCAGGTCGTGGAAGGAGTCGAAGCGCTTCGGGCCACTCCCCGACCACGAGGCGAGCCAGTATCCGGCCCACTCGCCGCGCTCGTCGACGTCCTCGGGGTCGAGGAGCATGATCGCGGCGTCTCCGTCGAGAGACAGCCGCAGACAACGGGCGAGGATCGCGCCCTCGGGCTCCTCGTCCTCGTCGGCGAACTCGGTGTCGCTGTAGGCGTCGATCCAGCCGGAGTCGTCGTCGGTGTCGGCCAGCCAGGCGAGCTCGGCGGCGCCCGCCAGCCGGTAGATGAAGGTCCCGGCGTCCCGCCACCCGTCGGTGGTCAGCAGGAACTCGCGGAGCGAGGGCGGCAGCGTCCGACCCAGACGGGCCTCGGCCGCCGCGACCTCGTCCGCACCGGCCGGGCCGAAACCGAGCCAGCCGTCGCGTACCACGTCGTCGTCCAAAGGGGCGTCCCGCTCGGGGTCGTGCCCGGCGATCCACTGCTCGCTCCAGCGTTTCAGGAACGGCCGCCACTGCTCGCGGTTCATGCGCTTCCCTCCCACGTCGACCGGCGTCGAACGTCACTGCGTCAACGACAGCACATGGGTCTGACATTCAGCTCCCGCGCCGCCCCGCACCGCCCGGCGCCCGGCGGGTCACTTCCACGACGACCGCGCCTCGCACCGCACTAAAGTCCGGTGGATTGACCCCCACCGCAAGGTATGGACTCCATGATTGCGCGAAACGCATCCGTCGATCTGAACCTGCTGACGGCACTGGACGCCCTGCTGGAGGAGGAGAGCGTGACCGCGGCCGCCGACCGGCTCGGGCTCTCCGGGCCCGCCATGAGCCGCACCCTCGGCCGGATCCGCCGTACGATCGGCGACCCCGTCCTCGTCCGCGCCGGGCGCACGATGGTGCCGACCCCGCGCGCCCTGGAGATCAGGGCCGAGGTACGCCGGCTGGTGGAGGCGGCACACGCCGTGCTCGTGCCGTCCGCGCCCGCCGACCCGGCCCAGCTCGCCCGGATCTTCACCATCAACGCCAACGACCTCCTCGTCACCGCCCTCGGCCCCCGCCTGGTCGCCCTCGCCGCCGAGGAGGCCCCGCAGGTCGTGCTGCGCTTCCTCGGGGAGAGCTACGTCGACCTGCCGCTGCTGCGCGACGGCGCCGCCGACCTGGAGGTGGGCGTCATCGACAGCCGCGAGCCGGAGATCCGTACGGAGGAGCTGTTCACCGATCGCGCGGTCGCCGTGGTGCGCGAGGGGCACCCGCTGACCACCGTCAAGCTCACCCCCCGCCGCTACGCCGACGCCCCGCACCTCAACGTCACCCGCCGCGGCCGGCTCACCGGCCCCGTCGACGCTGCACTCGCCGAACTCGGGCTGCGCCGCAAGGTGATCGCCACCGTGCCCACCTTCGCCGCCTCCCTGATGATGGTCCGCGACAGCGACGCGGTCGGCCTGACCGGCGAGCGCTCCGCGGCCTCGACGGCCCGCGGGCTGGGGCTGCGCGCCCTGCCCATCCCGCTCGACCTGCCGACGATGACCATGGAGATGGCCTGGCACCCGCGCCAGGAGGCCGACGCCGGGCACATCTGGCTGCGCGGTCTCGTGCGCCGCGCCGTCGCGCAGGCCATCAGCGCCGCACCCGCCCCGGCACGACGGTGACATCACCGCCCGGATGGCCCCGGCCGTCCCACGGCGCCCCGGGCCCGCCCGTCCGACCTGCGCGAACGCCGGGCGCAACGAATCGCCGGGGTCTCGCTTGAACGCGCAATGAATCGTCCGTCGGCACGCAACGGTGGCGCCTTGTCCGGAATCGTCGCCGCCCCGTACCGTCAATGCGTCCCGCCCGAACCGTCCGCCGAGGGGTCCCATGACGTCGCTGCACACCGCCCTGCTCCAGAGTTCGGGCCGGCCCGGCGATGTCGCGCACAATCTGCGGGTGCTCGGTGACGCGGCCCGCTCGGCGGCCGCGACCGGCGCCGGGCTGCTGGTCTGCCCCGAGCTGTTCCTGACCGGCTACGCGATCGGCGGCGACGTGCACCGCCTCGCCGAGCCCGCCGACGGCGACAGCGCCCGGGCCGTCGGCGAGATCGCCGCCGAGCACGGCATCGCGGTGCTCTACGGCTACCCCGAGCGCGCCGGCCACGACGACCCCGACAGCGCCGCGGTCTACAACTCCGCGCAGCTCATCGGCCCCGACGGCGCGCGCCTGGCGAACTACCGCAAGACCCACCTCTTCGGCTGCTTCGAGCGCGAGTGGTTCACCCCGGGCGAGCGGGCGGTCGTCCAGGCCGAGCTGTCCGGCGTCCGCATCGGCGTGCTGATCTGCTACGACGTGGAGTTCCCGGAGAACGTCCGGGCGCACGCGCTGGCCGGCACCGATCTGCTGCTGGTGCCCACCGCGCAGATGCACCCCTTCCAGTTCGTCGCCGAATCCGTCATCCCGGTCCGCGCCTTCGAAAGCCAGATGTACATCGCGTACGTCAACCGCGTCGGCCAGGAGGGCGAGTTCGAGTTCGTCGGCCTGAGCTGCCTGGCCGGCCCGGACGGGGTCGTACGCACCCGCGCCGGCCGCGGCGAGCAGCTGGTGCGGGCCGACGTGGACGCCGCCTTCCTCAAGGAGTCCCGGGCGGAGAACCCGTATCTGGACGACCGGCGGCCCGAGCTGTACGGCCCACTGACGTGACCTGACCCGCCCCCACCCCCGTCCCACCCCGTCCGCCGCAGGCCGGCCAGCGCCGCCCTGCCCGCTCGGCCCTGCCCGCGCCGGGCGTCCCGCCCTGCCTGCTCAACCCTGCCCTGCCTGCGAGGAGTCCGCCCCGATGACGTCCACGGTGCCCACCGCCGCCCACCACGCGGATGCCCAGCCGCCGATCACCATGTTCGGCCCGGACTTCCCGTACGCCTACGACGACTTCCTCGCCCACCCCGCGGGCCTGGGCCAGATCCCCGCGGTCGAGCACGGCAAGGAGGTCGCGGTCATCGGCGGCGGCCTCTCCGGCATCATCACCGCCTACGAGCTGATGAAGATGGGCCTCAAGCCCGTCGTCTACGAGGCCGACCAGATAGGCGGCCGGCTGCGCACCGTCGGCTTCGAGGGCACCGGGGCCGAGGGGGCGGGCCTGACCGCCGAGATGGGCGCCATGCGCTTCCCGCCGTCCTCGACGGCGCTGCAGTACTACATCGACCTGGTGGGTCTGCAGACCACGCCGTTCCCCAACCCGCTGGCGCCGGACACCCCCTCGACCGTCGTCGACCTCAAGGGCGAGTCGCACTACGCCGTCACGGTCGACGACCTCCCGCAGGTCTACCGCGACGTCATGAACGCCTGGAACGCCTGCCTGGAGGAGGGCGCCGACTTCTCCGACATGAACCAGGCGATGCGCGAGCGCGATGTGCCGCGCATCCGGGAGATCTGGGCGCAGCTCGTCGAGAAGCTCGACAACCAGACCTTCTACGGTTTCCTCTGCGAGTCGGAGGCGTTCAAGTCCTTCCGGCACCGCGAGATCTTCGGCCAGGTCGGTTTCGGCACCGGCGGCTGGGACACCGACTTCCCCAACTCCATCCTGGAGATCCTGCGGGTCGTCTACACCGAGGCCGACGACCACCACCGCGGCATCGTCGGCGGCAGCCAGCAGCTGCCGCTGCGCCTGTGGGAGCGCGAGCCGGCCAAGATCGTGCACTGGGCGCCCGGCACCTCGCTGTCGTCGCTGCACGACGGCACGCCGCGTCCCGCCGTGACCCGGCTGCACCGCACCGCCGGCAACGGCATCACGGTGACCGACGCCGACGGCGACATCCGCACCTACGAGGCCGCCGTCTTCACCGCGCAGTCCTGGATGCTGCTCAGCAAGATCGCGTGCGACGACTCGCTGTTCCCCATCGACCACTGGACGGCGATGGAACGCACCCACTACATGGAGTCGTCCAAGCTCTTCGTGCCCGTGGACCGGCCGTTCTGGCTGGACAAGGACGAGGAGACCGGGCGGGACGTGATGTCGATGACGCTCACCGACCGGATGACCCGCGGCACGTACCTCCTCGACGACGGGCCGGACAAGCCCGCCGTCATCTGCCTGTCGTACACCTGGTGCGACGACAGCCTGAAGTGGCTGCCGCTGGACGCGAACGAGCGGATGGAGGTCATGCTGAAGTCGCTGTCGGAGATCTATCCGAAGGTCGACATCCGCAAGCACATCATCGGCAACCCGGTCACCGTCTCCTGGGAGAACGAGCCCTACTTCATGGGCGCGTTCAAGGCCAACCTGCCCGGCCACTACCGCTACCAGCGGCGGCTGTTCACCCACTTCATGCAGGACCGCCTCCCCGAGGACAAGCGCGGCATCTTCCTCGCCGGTGACGACATCTCCTGGACGGCGGGCTGGGCCGAGGGCGCGGTGCAGACCGCGCTGAACGCCGTGTGGGGCGTGATGCACCACTTCGGTGGCAGCACCGACGCCACCAACCCCGGACCGGGCGACCTGTACGACGAGATCGCGCCGATCGAACTGCCGGAGGACTGAGGACAACCGGAGGTCCGAGGACGCGAGGGGCCCGGCACACCGCCGGGCCCCTTGCCTCCTCAGACCCCGGCCGCCCGCGCCGCCGCGTACACCTCCGCCGCGAGGTGCTTGAGCTCCTGCGCGTCCCGGGCGCCGCCCTGGAGGTCGATGAGGATCTCCTCCACGCCCACCGCGGCGTGTGCCACCAGATCCTCGGTGATCTGCTCGACGCTGCCCTGGAAGGGCTTGCGGTCCGGGCCCTCGTACGCCTTGGGGGTGTGCAGGGTGTTCACCCGCAGCACGCTGCGCACCGGCTCCCGGCGTTCCCGCTCGGCCGCGAGCTCGTGCACCCGCTGCCACTGCTCGGCCAGCTTCCGTGCGCCCATGCCGACGGGCATCCAGCCGTCCGCCCGGTCGACCAGCCGGCGCAGCGCGCGCGGGCTGTTGGCGGGCAGCAGGATCGGGATCGGCCGTTTCGGCTTGGGCCCGACGACCGACGGCGCGATGGTGGTCAGCGGCCCCTCGTACGCCACCGGGTCCGGGCCCCACACCGCGCGGCAGACGTCGATCAGCTCGTCGAGCACCTTGCCGCGCCGGTCGAACGGGGCGACGGCGGCGGCCGCGTACTCGTCCCGCGACCAGCCGGTGCCCAGGCCCGCGACCACCCGGCCGCCGCTCGCCGCGTCCAGCGACGCGAGGCCGCGGGCCAGCTGGAAGGGCACGTGGAGCGGGGCCACCAGCACGCTGGTGCCGAGCCGGGCCCGCTTGGTGGCGGCCGCCGCCAGCGTGAGCGTCACCAGCGGGTCGGCCACCGAGCGGTACTGGTCGGGCCAGGGCAGGCCCGGGATGCCGTACAGCCCCTGCGTGGCGGGCTCGGGGAACAGGATCCGCTCGAAGACCCACAGGCTCTCGTATCCGGTGTGCTCCGCCGCCCGCGCCACCTCGGGAACGTCGGCTCCGATGTCGTACTGCCGCATCTGCGGAAGGCCCAGACCGAGTCGGATGCCCATGCACGCACTCCTTCGTCTCAGGTGTTCCCCAGGGTCTGTCCCCGTGCCCTGCGGCCAACGTAGTGCCGGTCGAGGAGGGTTCAAGGGTGGAACACGTCGATGTGGCGGTCCGGGGAGGGCCGGGCGAGGAACGCGGACCGCGGACGCGGGGCGGGTCAGCCGGGCAGCGGGGTCAGCAGCATCCGCCCCACCAGCCCCACCCCGGCGTCCAGCCGCTCGGTGAACTCCGCCGCCACCTGGGGCAGTCCGCGGACGCCCCACAGCGCCCGGGCCGCGACCCAGGCGCCGTCCCTGGCCTTGTCCAGGCTCCACGACCCGATCAGATGCGTCAGCGGATCGGCGATGTCCAGCACGTCGGGGCCGGGCATCAGCCGCTCCCGGATCCGCTCCTCCAGGCTCGCCAGCACCCCGCCCACCCGGTCGAAGTCGCTCTCCAGCACCTGCGGTTCGCACTCCAGCGCCCGGCAGGTGTCCAGCACCGCGAGCGCCAGATCGTGGCCGATGTGGGCGTTGATACCGGCCAGCGCGAACTGCAGCGGGCGCACTCCCGGGTGGCGGCGCAGTTGGAGCAGCGGCCGCCAGCAGGCCGGCGGCCGCAGCCCGGCGGCCGCGGCGTCCACCGCGTCGAAGTAGCGCCGCGCGAAGCGGAGGTCCAGCTCCCCGGCGGCCCGGGGATCGTCGAACCCGCCGCGGCCCAGGCGCTGGGCCACCGCTTCGGTGACGGTCAGATAGACCCCGTTGAAGACGGCTACCCCGTCCTCGGGGGGCAGCGCGGCGTCCAGCTCCCGCATCCGCGCCAGCACCTTCGCCACGCCCGTGGCGGTCGCGGTCCTCGGCGGGCCGTGTTCGTCGCCGCATTCCTGAGTCGTCGTCATCCCTTCAGCGTGACACCGGCGTTACGGCTGCCGGCGCCGCCCGATCGCCGATGCCCGGAACGGGGTAACGACCGGCGCGCCCTCTTGTGACTCCGCGCTGCTCCGGTGGCCGGAAGGCCTCCTGCCACCGCCTGGCCCGGACGTACCACCAGGCCGTCGGGAGACCCGGCCGCCGAGGCGGGCGACGAAGGGCGGCGCGGCCGGGGCGGCCCGCGGTTTTGTTCGGCGGGAATCGTTCGGCTATGAATCACCTCGGCCCTGTGCTGTGCAGGGCGTCGCAACAGTGGAGTGTGAACATGGCGGGCTTCGGGTGGAAGCTGCACGGAGATGGCAAGCACCTGCAGCCCGGCGAGGTGGTCAGGCCCGGGGAGCGCCTGACCTGGGGGCGGACGATCGGGCTCGGCGCCCAGCACGTCGTCTCCATGATCGGCGCATGCTTCGTCGCCCCGGTGCTCATGGGCCTGGACCCCAGCCTCGCCCTCATGGCGTCCGGGGTGGCCACCGTGCTGTTCCTGGTGATGACCCGTGGCCGCATCCCCAGCTACCTGGGGTCGTCGCTGTCCTTCGTGGGCGTGTCCGCGGTGATCGCGGGCCAGGGCGGCGACGCCGGGACCCTGACCGGCGCGATGCTCGTCGTGGGCGCCTGCCTGGCCGGCTGCGGTCTCGCCATCCACGTCCTGGGCGCCCGGGTGATCCACGCCGTGCTCCCGCCCACGGTGACCGGCGCGGTCGTCATGCTCATCGGCTTCAACCTCGCCCCCGTCACCGCCTCCGCCTACTGGCCCCAGGACCAGTGGACGGCGCTGGCCACGATGCTCTTCACCGGTCTCGCGCTGGTCGTGCTGCGGGGTTTCTGGTCGCGCATCGCGATCTTCCTGGGCCTGGTCTTCGGCTACGCCCTCTCCTGGGTCCTGGACCGCACCGCGGGGAAGATCCACTCGGTCGACGGCTCGGGCAAGCTCACCGACCACTGGCGCATCGACTTCTCCGGGGTCGCCCAGGCCGACTGGATCGGCGTCCCCACCTTCCACGCGCCGAACTTCTCGGCCTCCGCGATCCTGGTCGCGCTGCCCGTCCTGGTGGCGCTGGTCGCGGAGAACGCCGGCCACGTCAAGGCCGTCGGCGAGATGACCGGCGACCCGCTGGACGACAAGATGGGGATGGCCATCGTCGCGGACGGCACCGCGACGGTGCTCTCGACCGCGGTCGGCGGCCCGGCCACCACGACGTACGCCGAGAACATCGGGGTGATGGCCGCGACCCGCGTCTACTCGACGGCGGCCTACACCGCGGCCGCGGCCTTCGCGGTGCTCTTCGGCCTGTGCCCGAAGTTCGGCGCGGTGGTGGCCGCGATCCCCGGCGGCGTGCTGGGCGGTATCACCGTCATCCTGTACGGCATGATCGGCCTGCTCGGCGCCCAGATCTGGGTGCGGAACAAGGTGGACTTCACCGTCCCGCTGAACCTCATCCCCGCCGCGGCCGGCATCGTCATCGCCATCGGCGGGGTGACGCTGAAGTTCACCGAGCACTTCGAACTGAGCGGCATCGCGCTGGGCACCCTCGTCGTGCTCACCGGCTACCACTCCCTGCGCTGGCTCTCCCGGGCGACGGCGGCCCCGAGGCAGGGCGCGCTCCTGGACGGCGGGACCACCGACTACGACGGCGGCACCGGCACGTCCGGCTGAGGCCACCGGCGGGGACTGGCCCACCCCGTGGTCGGGCGCCCGTGCGATCGCCGCGGAGCTGCTCCGGCCGGAGGCGGGCGCGCGGACGGCGGGCGCGGACGGCGGACGCGGCCTGAGCCCGCCGGGGATGGTCCCCCGCCGGCTCAGGACCGTTCCAGATCGCCCGTCACCGCGGGGGCGCCGCTCGCCGTACGTCCCGGGACCCGCAGCACCCGCGCGCCCACGACCAGGCCGAATGCCAGCGCGGTGACCAGCGCGAACGACACGGTCAGCGAGGTCGCCTGGGCGATCCCGCCGATGGCGGACGGGGCGATCAGCCCGGAGGTGTAGGTGATCGTGGCGACGCCCGCGATGGCCTGGCTGGGGGCCGGGCCGCTGCGGCCGGCGGCTGCGAAGGCCAGCGGCACCACGACCGCGATGCCCAGGCCCATGAGGCCGAAGCCGGCCATGGCCGTCGCCGGGTGCCGCGCGGTGACGATCAGGAGGCCGCCGGTCGCCGCCAGCGCACCGCCGGTGCGTACCGTGCGCACCGCGCCGAAGCGGGCCACCACCTTGTCGCCGGCCAGTCGCGCCACGGCCATGGTGCAGGCGAAGGCGGTGGTCGAGGCGGCGGCCAGGCCCGCGTCGGTGTCCAGCCGGTCGCGGAGGTAGACCGCCGACCAGTCCAGGGCGGCGCCCTCGGCGAAGACCGCGCAGAACCCTGTCGCCCCGATGACCAGCGCCGATTTCGGCGGCAGCGCGAAGCGCGGCGGCGGATGCTCCTCGGGGGCGCTGCGCAGGTCCAGTACGTCCCGGCAGGCGAACGCGCCGAGCAGGGTCAGGACGAGTGCGGCACCGGCCAGGTGCAGCCGGGCGTCCCATCCGGCGTGCGCGGCGACGGTGCCGGCCGCCGAGCCGAGCAGCGCGCCGGCGCTCCACATGCCGTGCAGCCCCGACATGATCGGCCGGCCGAGCCGGTCCTCGGTCTCCACGCCCAGCGCGTTCATCGCCACGTCCGACATCCCGGAGGCCGCCCCGTATGCCAGCAGGGCCGCGCCCAGGGTGTACAGGCCGGGGGAGAGGGCGGGCAGGACCAGGGACAGGGTCCACAGCGCGAGCAGGCCGCGCAGCGCGGCGCGGGCGCCGAAGCGGTGGCTGATCCGGCCGGCCAGCGACATCGCCAGGGATGCGCCGATCGCAGGGAAGGCGAGGGCCAGGCCGAGCTGGCCCGGGGAGATGCCGGTGTGGTCCTGGATCCAGGGGATGCGGGTGGCGAAGTTGCCGGTGACGGAGCCGTGGACGAGGAAGACCAGGGCGACGGCCCGGCGTGCGCGGCGCAGTCCGTCGCGGGGGAGGGGGGTGACGCCCTCGGGGACGCCGTTGCCAGCCATGGCCGGTAAACTATCAGGAAGCCTGCCTGATAATAAGGGTGTCGATCCGGCCGGATGAAAGGATCCCGTCATGCATCCACCGCGCGCGGCGGCCGCCGGCCGCACCGCCTCTCCGGCCACCGCCCGGCTGATCAACGATCGGCTGGCGCTGCAACTCCTGCAGTCCGAAGGACCGCTGACGGCAGGTCAGCTCAAGACGCTGACCGGTCTGTCCCGGCCGACGGTGGCGGATCTCGTCGAGCGCCTCCAGGCGGCCGGGCTGATCGCCGTCGTGGGGGAGAGCGGTGCGCAGCGGCGTGGGCCCAACGCCCGGCTCTACGGGATCGTCGCCGACCGGGCCCATCTCGTCGGCCTCGATCTGCGCACGCACAGCGTCACCGTCGCGGTCGCCGACCTGCTGGGCCGGGTACGTGCCGAGCACACCGCCCCCATCGGCTCGGACGACGCCGCCGACGCGGCCGTCGCCACCGCCCTCGCCGCGGTGGACAAGGCCCTGGCCGCGGCCGGGGCCGAGTCGCCGCACACCCTCGCCGTCGGCGCCCCCGGCCTGGTCGACCCCGCGACCGGGCGGCTCGGCGGCACCGACTGGATCTCGTCCTGGCACGCCGCCCTGGTCGGCGCGCTGCGCGCGCGGACGGCGGCACCGGTCCTGCTGGAGAACGAGGTCAACCTCGCCGCCGTCGCGGAGCGCCGCGATGGCGCGGCCCGCGACCGCGACACCTTCGTACTGCTCTGGCTGGGCCATGGCACCGGCGCCGCGGTCGTCCTGGACGGCACACTGCGGCGCGGCGCCTCGGGGGGCGCCGGCGAGATCGGCTTCCTGCCCGTCCCCGGCACCCAGGCGCTGCCCTCCGCGAGCGGCTGCGACGGCGGCTTCCACTCCCTGGCGGGCTCCGCCGCGATCTGCGCACTCGCGGCGGAGCACGGCATCCGGCCCCCGGCGGACGAGGAGGCCGACCGCGGCCTTCTCGCGGACGCGCCGCCCGCCGAGGCACTGGTCCGCGCCGCCGTGGCCGGCGGTGACGCCGGTGCCGGCTTCCTCGACGCGCTGGCCGCGCGGATCGCCCTCGGCGCGGCCGCCGTCTGTGCGGTGCTCGACCCCGGCTGCGTCGTGCTCGGCGGCGAGATCGGCCGGGCCGGCGGCGAGGCGCTCGCCGGCCGGGTCGCGGACCGGCTGGCCGGTCTCTCCCCGCTGCGCACCGACGTACGGGCGGGGACCGTCGGCGGGCGCGCGGTGCTGCTCGGCGCGGTGCTCGCCGCCCGCGACGCCGCCCAGAACGAGCTGTTCGGCCCGGCGGCGGGCGGTTAGGGCCGGTCCGACGGGTCGGGGTCGGACAGGCCCTACGGGACACCCCGGGCGGCTACCCCGCCCGCTCCGCCAGGAACTCGGCGTAGGTGCGCCGCCCGTCGGCGTGCTCCGGGGTGAGGTTCCCGCCGCGGCGCAGCGCGGCGGCGGCCGCGCCCGGCAGCCACACCGGCAGCAGCAGCCGGCGTCGCCCGCCCGCCGTCAGCGTGGCCCGGACGAGATCCCGGGCCGTGCGCACCTCGGGGCCGCCCATGTCCGCCACCCGCCCGGCCGGTGCGCCGGCCGCCAACGAGGCCAGCCGGTCGGCCACTTCGCGCACCTCGACCGGCTGCACCCGTACGCCCGGCGGCACCGGCAGCACCGGTGAGCGGGCGCCCGCCTTGACCAGCCGGAGCACCAGATCGTGGAACTGCGTCGTCCGCAGCACCGTCCAGCCGATGCCGGAGTCCGCGATCAGTCGCTCCACCGCGAGCTTGGTGCGGTAGTAGCGCAGCGGTACCCGGTCCACGCCGACGATCGAGATGTAGAGCAGATGCCCCACGCCCGCCCGCCGCGCCGCGTCGAGCAGCCGCCCGGCGGCCTCCGCGTCGCCGCCGGCCGGCGCCGTCGCGCAGTGCACGACCGTGTCCACGCCCGCCAGCGCCTCGGCCAGACCGGTGCCGTCGCGCAGATCGACCGCGTACGACCGCAGGCGGGGCCGCTCGGCGCCGGTGTGCGGGCGCCGGCTCAGCGAGCGGACGTCATGACCGTCGTCGAGCAGCCGGTCGATCAGGGGCCGCCCGAGCGTGCCCGTGCCGCCGGTCACCAGAATTGTCGCCATCAGGGATCAGTCCTCGGGGTGTGCGGGGATGCGTACGTACGGGGGACGGGCGCGTGCCGTCCCCGCTATGACGGACCAGCCCGACCGGCCGTGGCACCTGCGACGCGCCGGGAGCTGTGAGGCAGCCCACAGGGCTTCGCTCGCATGGGCGAGGATCGGCCGTGGCAGACTGAAGCTGTACTGACATAAGAGCAGCAGCGCACTCCGGGGTCGGTGTAATTCCGAACCGGCGGTTATAGTCCGCGACCCGTCCGCAGCCAGCGGCCGGTTGAGCAGGTGAAATTCCTGCACCGACGGTGAAAGTCCGGATGGGAGGCAGTGCGCGGCGGGCGAGCATCGGTACACCGCCGTCGGCGGCGCGTCCGGATCGTTTCCCGGGCGAGCCCTCTATTCCGGCCCCGGTGTCTCTGTTGCGCGTTTCCGCTTCTGTCGTCCTGACAGCCCCGGAGTCCGTGCCTGAAAGAGGCAGGAGGACCCGGTGGCCACCGCAGCCCCCGTCGAGACCGCGGCGATGCGCCGAGCCATCGAGCTCGCCGCGCGCGGCCTCGGGCACACCAGCCCCAACCCCGTCGTGGGCTGTGTCGTCCTGGACTCCGCGGGCCGTACGGCCGGCGAGGGCTGGCACCAGCGGGCCGGCGGTCCGCACGCCGAGGTCCACGCCCTGCGCGCCGCCGGTGAGCGGGCCCGTGGCGGCACCGCACTGGTCACCCTCGAACCCTGCAACCACACCGGTCGCACCGGCCCCTGCGCCCAGGCGCTGATCGACGCCGGTATCGCCCGGGTCGTCTACGCCGTCTCCGACCCCAACCCGGCCGCCACCGGCGGCGCCGTCACCCTGGCCGAGGCCGGCGTCGACGTCGAGGGCGGGCTGCTCGCCGACGAGGCCGCGGCCGGCAACGAGGCCTGGCTGACCGCTGTGCTGCGCCACCGCCCCTTCGTGCTGTGGAAGTACGCCGCCACCCTCGACGGCCGGATCGCCGCCGCCGACGGCACCAGCCGCTGGATCTCCTCGCCCCAGTCGCGCGCCGACGTGCACCGGCTGCGGGCCGCCGCGGACGCCGTGATCGTCGGCTCCGGCACCGCCCGCGCCGACGATCCGCAGCTCGGCGCCCGGATCAGCGGGCTGTCCGACGACGAGATCAGCCAGCCGCTGCGGGTCGTCGTCGACTCCGGCGCCACCGCCGTCAAGGCCGGCGCCCGCGTCCTGGACGGCACCGCGCCCACCCTGATCGCGGTCGCCGAGGACGCCGACGCCGCCCACCTCGAAGGCCTCGCCCCGCTCGTCCGGCTGCCGCGCGCCGCCGACGGGCGCGGGCTGTCCATCCCCGCGCTGCTCAAGGCCCTGTACGCGCGCGATGTCCGCTCCGTACTGCTCGAAGGCGGGCCCACGCTCGCCGGGGCCTTCCTCGCCGCCCAGGCCGTCGACAAGGTCGTCGGCTATCTCGCGCCGGTGCTGCTCGGCGCCGGACCGGCCGCCGTCGGCGACGCGGGAATCACCACCATCGCCCAGGCGCTGCGTCTCGATGTGACCGACACCGAACGGCTCGGCCCCGATCTGCGCATCACCGCCACGCCCATCCGCCACGCCCTCCATGAGGAGAACTGAAGTGTTCACCGGAATCGTCGAAGAACTGGGTGAGGTCGTCGCCATCGAGGACCTCGGCGACAGCTCCCGCTTCCGACTGCGCGGCCCCGTCGTCACCGAAGACGCCAAGCACGGCGACTCGATCGCCGTCAACGGCGTCTGTCTGACCGTCGTGGACACCGCCGACGGTGAATTCACCGCCGATGTGATGGCCGAGACCCTCAGCCGCTCCAGCCTCGGCGCGCTCAGCGCCGGCTCGCGGGTGAACCTGGAGCGCCCGATGGCGCTCGGCGGCCGGCTGGGCGGGCACCTCGTCCAGGGGCATGTGGACGGCACCGGCACCATCGTCGAGCGGACCTCTTCTCGAAGCGTGGGGGCACCCCCAGCGGTAGCTGGGGGACACTGGGAGATCGTCAAGATCGCGCTGCCGGCCGCACTGGCCCGCTACGTCGTCGAGAAGGGCTCCATCACCGTCGACGGTGTCAGCCTCACCGTCGTCGACGCCGGCGACGACTACTTCACCATCAGCCTCATCCCCACCACCCTCGCCCTGACCACCCTGGGCATCAAGAAGGCCGGCGACCCGGTCAACCTGGAGGTCGACGTCCTGGCGAAGTACGTCGAGCGGCTGCTCGGCCGGGGCTCCGGCGGCCTCGCGGACCTGCAGGACGTCGAGGAGATCAAGGAGATGGACCGGTGAGCGTCCTCGACCCGCTGAACGGCGTGGCCTTCACCGCCTTCGGCCAGCACGTCATCTGGTCGGACATGATCGGCAACACCATCGGTCTGGCCGCCCTGGCCCTCGGCTGGCGGCGCTCGATATGGACCTGGCCCGCCCAGTTCCTCTCCGGCCTCGTCCTCGTCGCCGCCTATGCCTCCGCCCACCTCAGCGGCGGCGTCGGCAAGCAACTCCTCGTCATCGGCGTGGCCTTGTGGGGCTGGCGGCAGTGGCAGCGCGGCCGGCGGCAGGCGCAGGACGGCTCCATCGCCGTACGTTTCGCGAGCTGGCGCGAGCGGTCCGTGCTGCTGGCCGGCACGGCCCTGGGCACCGCGGCCGTCGGCACGCTCTTCACCCTGATCCCGCAGCTGTCCTGGAACCCCTGGCCGGACGCCTACATCTTCGTCGGCACGCTCGCCGCGATGGTCGCCCAGGCCCGTGGGCTGGTGGAGTTCTGGTTCGCCTGGCTGCTGGTCGACCTGGTGGGCGTCCCGCTCGCCTTCAGCAGCGGCCTGGCCTTCTCCGGCCTCGTCTACGTCGTCTATCTCGCCCTCGTCGTGTGGGGCATGCGCGACTGGTGGCTGCGCTCGCGCGTCGCCGACCGCACCGTCCTGGAAGGAGCAGCGGCATGACCGCACTGCAGAGCTGGTACGACGCCGAAGCCGACGGCTCACTCGCGCTCGATCCCGTCGAGCAGGCCATCGCCGACATCGCCGCCGGCCGCCCGGTCGTCGTCGTGGACGACGAGAACCGCGAGAACGAGGGCGACCTCGTCATCGCCGCGGAGAAGGCCACCCCCGAGATCGTCGCCTTCATGATGAGCGAGTGCCGCGGACTGATCTGCGCCCCCATGGAGGGCCCGGAGCTGGACCGGCTGGAACTCCCGCAGATGGTCGAGCACAACACCGAGTCGATGCGGACCGCCTTCACCGTCTCCGTCGACGCCACCGCCGCGCACGGCGTGTCCACCGGCATCTCCGCCGCCGACCGCGCCACCACCCTGCGGCTGCTCGCCTCCGGGGAGTCGGAGGCCGGCGACTTCGTGCGGCCCGGCCACATCTTCCCGCTGCGCGCCCGGCCCGGCGGCGTACTCGTCCGCAACGGCCACACCGAGGCCGGTGTCGACCTCGCCCGGCTGGCCGGACTGCGCCCGGCCGCCGCCATCGTGGAGATCGCCGGCGAGGACGGCACCATGCTGCGGCTGCCCGAGCTGGTGCCGTTCGCCCGCAAGCACGGCCTGTCGATCATCTCCATCGAGGACCTGATCGCCTACCGGCGGTCGTCCGAGCCGACCGTCCGCCGCGAGGCCGCCACCCGGCTGCCCACCGCGCACGGCGAGTTCACCGCGTACGGATACCGCTCCACGGCCGACGGGGTGGAGCACATCGCGCTGGTCGCGGGCGAGCTCGGCGACGGCGAGGACGTCTTGGTCAGGGTCCACTCCGAGTGCCTGACCGGCGACGTCTTCCACTCCCTGCGCTGCGACTGCGGCCCCCAGCTGGAGGCCTCGCTGCAGAAGATCGCCGAGGCCGGCCGCGGTGTGGTGATCTACCTCCGCGGCCACGAGGGGCGCGGCATCGGGCTGCTGTCCAAGCTGCGCGCCTACGAACTCCAGGAGCGCGGCCGCGACACCCTGGACGCCAACCTCGAACTGGGGCTGCCCGCCGACTCCCGCGACTACGCCGCGGGGGCGCAGATGCTCCAGGACCTCGGCGTGCGCTCGCTGCGGCTGATGACCAACAACCCCGACAAGACCGCGGCCCTGGTGCGGCACGGCCTGAAGGTCACCGGCCGCGAGCCGATGGCCGTCCAGGCCGGCGAGCACAACCTGCGGTATCTGCGCACCAAGCGGGACCGGATGGGCCACGACCTGCCCTGGCTTCCCGGCGCAGGCGCCACCGCCACCGGCGCGGCCGACGCCACGCCCCCCGCCGACGCGACGACCTGCGACAACCAGTAGCCCCCGCCCCCGGCGGCTACGTCCCCGACACCCACGTCACCACCATCGACCACCATCACCCGTACGAGGAGAACCGTGAGCGGCAAGGGCGCACCCGAACTGACCGTGAAGAACTGTGGCGACCTGCGGGTGGCCGTCATCGCGGCGCAATGGCACGAACAGGTGATGGACGGCCTCGTCGACGGTGCGCTGCGCGCCCTGAACGAGCTGGGCATCAGCGAGCCGACGCTGCTGCGGGTGCCCGGCGCCTTCGAGCTGCCGGTCGTCGCCAAGGTCCTCGCGGGCCGCGGCTATGACGCGGTGGTCGCCCTCGGCGTGGTCATCAAGGGCGGCACCCCGCACTTCGACTACGTCTGCCAGGGCGTCACCCAGGGCCTGACCCAGGTCTCCGTCGACACCGGCGTCCCCGTCGGCTTCGGCGTGCTGACCTGCGACACCGAGCAGCAGGCACTGGACCGCGCGGGCCTGGAGGGCTCCGCCGAGGACAAGGGGCACGAAGCGGTCACCGCCGCGGTGGCCACCGCCGCGACGCTGCGCACCGTGTCAGAGCCCTGGCGCTGAGGGGCGGGGCCGACCGCGTAGGGTGGTGACCATCATGTCCAAGAAGACGTTCGAGGAGCTGTTCTCCGAGCTCCAGCAGAAGGCCGCCACCGGCGACCCCGCCACCTCCCGTACCGCCGAGCTGGTGCAGGCCGGTGTCCATACGATCGGCAAGAAGGTCGTCGAGGAGGCCGCCGAAGTCTGGATGGCCGCCGAGTACGAATCCCATGAGGCGGCCGCCGAGGAGATCTCCCAGCTCCTCTACCACCTCCAGGTCATGATGGTCGCCAAGGGCATCTCCCTCGACGACGTCTACGCCCACCTCTGATACCCCTTCCCGGCACCCGCCCAACTCCCTTCAGCTGCAAAGGAACTCTCGCTCATGCTGCGCATCGCTGTCCCCAACAAGGGTTCACTGTCCGAGCCTGCGTCGGCGATGCTCCATGAGGCCGGCTACCGCCAGCGCAAGGACCGCAGGGAACTGGTCCTGGTCGACGCCGAGAACGAGGTCGAGTTCTTCTTCCTGCGCCCGCGCGACATCGCGGTCTACGTCGGCTCCGGCAAGCTCGACATCGGCATCACCGGCCGTGACCTGCTGCTGGACTCCGGAGCCGACGCCGAGGAGATCCTCCAGCTCGGCTTCGCGGGCTCGACGTTCCGCTACGCCACCCGCCCGGGTACCGCCAAGGACGTCAGCGAGTTCGGCGGCATGACGATCGCCACCTCCTTCGCCGGCCTGGTCACCCAGCACCTCGCCGACAACGGCGTGGACGCCTCCGTCGTCCACCTCGACGGCGCGGTGGAGACCGCCATCCAGCTCGGGGTCGCCCAGATCATCGCGGACGTGGTGGAGACCGGCACCACCCTGCGCAACGCCGGTCTGGAGATCATCGGCGAGCCGATCCTGAAGTCCGAGGCCGTGGTCATCCGTGGCAAGGACGCGCCCGACGACGACCCGAAGGTCCGCCAGTTCCTCCGCCGCATGCAGGGCGTCCTGGTGGCCCGCCGCTACGTGATGATGGACTACGACATCCGCGTCGAGCACGTCGAGAAGGCCGTCGCCCTCACGCCCGGTCTGGAGTCGCCGACCGTCTCCCCGCTGCACCACGAAGGCTGGGTCGCGGTCCGCTCGATGGTCCCCTCCAAGGACGCCCAGCGGATCATGGACGAGCTCTACGACCTCGGCGCCCGCGCCATCCTGACCACCGGCATCCACGCCTGCCGGCTGTGACCCGCCCGGCCTGACCACCCGTACGCACCGACCCGCCCCCGACGGAAGACCGACGACGTGTCCGCGGCACCTCAGCCTTCTCTGCCCAGCCTCCCGGTGACCTTCCGGCCGACCCGTACCCGGATCGTCCTGTACACCGTCGCCCTCGCCCAGTTCGTGGCCCTCGCGGCCATCGCGCTGGCGCTGCCGAAGCTGAGCGGCGGCGAGCGGTTCAGCTTCGTGGCCACCGGAGCGCTGGTGGGGGCCGTCCTCCTGCTGCTCAGCCGCCCCAAGGTGGTCGCGCGGCAGGAGGGCGTCACGGTCGTCAACCTCACCACCAAGCGCGAGCTGGCCTGGGCGCAGGTCGTGCGCGTCAACCTCCGGTTGGGCGACCCGTGGGTCCACCTCGACCTCGCCGACGGCACCAGCCTGCCCGCGATGGGAATCCAGCCCGGCATCGCCAGGGACCAGGCCATCCGGGACGCCCGGGCGCTGCGCGACCTCACCGAGAAGCATGGTGCGCTCGACCACACGGCCGGGTGAGCCTGCCCTAATCCGGGTCCCGCTGTTTACTCTGTTCCCCGGGGTGCACACTGCACCCTGCCCCCCAGTGGGCCCGATGCGACCCGAGGAGTGACTCCCTCCGGCAATGGACGGATCGTCCTGTAGTACCTGCGCCGCCCCTCCCCAACCCCCGCATACCACGGAGGCGGCGGCATGACCGGCCCCCTGCTGCTGCTCGCGGCGGCCCTCGTCCTGATCCTGGCCAACGGATTCTTCGTCGCCGCCGAGTTCGGCCTCGTCACCGTCGAGAAGGCGGACGCCGAACGCGCCGCGGCCGACGGCGACCCCCGCGCCCACACCGTCGTCTCCGCACTGCGGGAACTCTCCTTCCAGCTGTCCGGCACCCAACTCGGCATCACGATCACCTCCTTGGTGGTCGGCATGCTCGCCGAGCCCGCGCTCGCCGACCTGCTGTCCGGCCCGCTGCTCGGGCTCGGTCTGCCCAAGGGCGCGGTCCCCGGCGTCGCCGTCGTCATCGGCATGCTGCTGGCCTCCGCCGTCCAGATGGTCGTCGGCGAGCTGGTGCCCAAGAACTGGGCGGTCTCCAAGCCGCTGCAGGTCGCCCGCTTCGTGGCCGGACCCCAGCGGGCCTTCTCCCGCTTCTTCCGTCCGGTGATCACGCTGCTGAACACCGTCGCCAACCACCTGGTACGCGCCCTCGGCGTGGAGCCCACCGACGAGCTGGCCTCCGCCCGCACCCCCGGCGAACTGGTCTCGCTGGCCCGGCACTCCGCCCGCGCCGGCGCCATCGAGCAGGACACCGCGGACCTCTTCGTGCGCACCCTCTCGCTGGGCGACCTGACCGCGGAGAACGTCATGACGCCGCGCGTACGGGTCAGCGCCCTGCAGGCGACCGCGACCGCCGAGGACGTGGTCAACCTCACCCGCGCCACCGGCCTGTCCCGCTTCCCCGTCTACCACACCCGCCTCGACGAGGTCGTCGGCATGGTGCACCTCAAGGACGCGCTGGCCGTCCCGGCACACGACCGGCTGCGCACGCCGGCGGGCCGGATCGCGGTGCCGCCGCTGCTGGTCCCCGAGACGCTGCCGGTGCAGCCGCTGCTGGAGCGGCTGCGCAGCGAACAGCCGATAGCGGTGGTCGTCGACGAGTACGGCGGCACGGCCGGCGTGGTCACGCTGGAGGACATCATCGAGGAGCTGGTCGGCGAGGTCCGCGACGAGCACGACGGGGTGGACCTGCCCGAACTGGGGCAGGCCCCGCCCGAGGAGGGCCGCCCCACCTGGGACGCCGACGGCGGCTGCCGGGTGGACACCCTGCGGCGGATCGGCCTGGAGGCCCCGGAAGGACCGTACGAGACGGTGGCAGGACTCGTGGCACACATACTCGGCCGGATCCCGGCCCCCGGCGACACCGCGGAGCTGGACGGCTGGCGGCTGCGGGTGCGGCTGGTGTCGCACCACCGCGCCGAGCGGATAAGACTGGTGCAGACCGCCGCGGCCGTGCCCGCCGCGCCCGCCGTCCGTGAGCCCGCCGCGGCCGGTGCGGAGGTGGCCCGATGACGCTGGCCCAGCTGCTCTTCGCGGTGCTGCTCGTGCTCGCCAACGGGTTCTTCGTCGGCGCCGAGTTCGCCCTGGTCTCGGTCCGCCGCTCGCAGATCGAACCGCTGGCCACGGAAGGCTCCAAACGGGCCCGGCAGGTGCTGCACGGGCTGGAGAACCTCCCGCAGATGATGGCCGCCGCCCAGTTCGGCATCACCGTCTGCTCCCTCACCCTCGGCGCGGTCGCCGAACCGACCGTCGCCCACCTCCTGGAGCCGCTCTTCGAGGCGGTCCACCTCCCCGCCGCGCTGATCCACCCGCTCGGCTATGTCATCGCCCTGGCGCTGGTGGTCTTCCTCCACCTCGTCATCGGCGAGATGGTGCCCAAGAATCTGGCGATGGCGGCGCCCGAGAAGACGGCCCTGTGGTTCAGCCCCGGGCTGGTCGCCTTCGCCCGGCTGTGCCGCCCGGTGACGGCCGCCCTCGGCGCCTGCGCCCACGGTGTGCTGCGGCTCTTCCGCGTCGAGCCGAAGGACGAGGTCGAGGCGGTCTTCACCAGCGAGCAGCTGACCCATCTCGTCGAGGACTCCGGCCAGGCGGGCCTGCTCGAACCGGCCGAACAGGAGCGTCTCTCCGACGCCCTGGAGCTGGGCAGCCGCCCCGTCACCGACGTCCTCCTCGACCGGGCCGGCCTGGTCACGGTCGATCCGACGGTGACGCCCCGCCAGGTGGAGGAGCTGACCGTACGCACCGGCTACTCCCGCTTCCCGGTCTGCGCGCCCGGCGGCGCGTACATGGGCTATTTGCACGTCAAGGACGTCCTCGACCTGGAGGAACGCGACCGCGCGGTGCCCCAGCGGATCTGGCACCCGATGACCACCCTGCGTGCCGAACTGCCCCTCGACGACGCCCTGACGGCGATGCGCCGCGCCGCCTCCCATCTGGCGGCGGTCGCCGACCCGGCCGGCCGGGTCCTCGGCCTGGTCGCCCTGGAGGACGTGCTGGAGATGCTGGTCGGTGAGGTCCGCGACCCCTCGCACCGCCAGGCCCCCGCGTCCCGGGGACGAGGTGATGCGGCGGGCACGCGCGAGGCGCGGGGCCGCGTCACCGAGCCCCGCGAGGAGGCCGCGCTGCCGACGGAGGACCGGGCGCTGGCCGGCTGAGCCGGCGAGCCGCGGCGCCGTCGCGGTGGCAGCCTGCCGCCGCGACGGCGTTCACCGGCCCGGTGTGTCCGGTCCCCGCCCCGACAGGACCTCTCCGTACGCCTGCATCAGATCCGGCAGCCGCAGGGTCGCCAGGTCGTCCCGGGTGGGCGTGCCGCGCCATGTGGACAGCCGCAGATCGCGGTAGGCGCAGCTCTTCTCGTAGAGGGTGCGCAGGAAGCGGCCGTTGCCCAGCTCGTCGATCCAGCCCTGGTCGACGACGTGGCCGCTGATGCTGCACAGCTCGTCGCGGGCCTCCTCGTCCCAGCGGTCGCCGTTCTCGGCGGCCAGCACCTCGCCGATGGCGGTCAGCTCCAGCGGCCGGTAGCTGGGGAAGTCGACCCGGCTGGTGAAACGGGAGGACAGCCCCGGGTTGGCGGCCAGCAGCCGGTCCATGCCCTCCGGGTAGCCCGCCAGGATCACCACGAGCCGGTCGCGGTTGTCCTCGGCGCGCTTGAGCAGCACCTGCAGCGCCTCGTCGCCGTACGCGTCACCCTTGCTGTAGCCGGAGTTGGACAGGCTGTACGCCTCGTCGACGAACAGCACCCCGCCCAGCGCCGAGTCGATCAGCTCATTGGCCTTGACGGCCGTCTGACCGAGGAACTCGCCGACCAGATCGGCCCGTTGGGCCTCCACGAGGTGGTCGCCGCCGAGCAGCCCCAGCGCGTAGAAGACCCGCCCGAGTATCCGGGCCACGGTGGTCTTGCCGGTACCGGACGGACCGGAGAAGACGAAGTGCCGCTTGGGCGGCTGCACCGGCAGCCCCTGGCTCGCGCGCAGCCGCGCCATCCGCAACTGGGCCGACAGCGCCCGTACATGCCGCTTGACCGGCTCCATGCCGACCATCCGCTCCAGCTCGGCCAGCGCCTTCTCCAGGAGCACCGGGTCGGCGGGCCCGGCGGGCAGACGCTCGGCGCCGCGCGGGCCGGGTGCCGCCGCCTTGACCCGGGCGGCCGCGTCGTTGCCGGCCGGCGCGCCACCGACCAGCTCGTCGTCCGGTCCCTCCGGCTCGCCGGTCGCCAGCAGCTCCCGGCCGTCGACCGGATCGAGCGGCGCCAGCGGGTCCAGATCGCCGGCGGCCTCCTGCCCGAGCCCGGACGCGGAGACCGTCGCGAGGTCCGTGCCCTCGTCCAGGCCGTCCACCTCGGCGATCGCGGCGAGCCGCGCCGCGGTGTCCATGAAGGCCGGGTCGACGCGGTGCACCGCCCGGTAGAGGGGGAGCGCCGCCGCGCTGCGGCCGGTGCCCTCGTGGGCCCGGGCGAGCCAGTAGCGCAGCTCCTTGCGCTGCGGCTGCTCGCTGCGGCAGCGCATCAGCGCGGCGGACAGCAGCGGCTCGGCCTGCCCGTACATCTCCAGCCGCACCCGCGCCATCCCGCCGAACAGACCGGCTTCGATGCCCAGCACCGGATCGCCCAGCAGCGGCTCGGTGTGCCGTACGAGCTGGTCCCAGTCCTTGACGAGATAGGCCCGGCAGGCGTGCAGAAAGCGCACCTGGGGATCGGTGTCCACCGGCGGGCAGCCGGCCAGCGCCTGGTCCAGCTCGGCGACGTGGCGGCCGTCGAGCCAGTGCGAGGCGTGAGCCAGCAGCAGATCGCGCGGGGTCTCCAGCACCGGCTGCACCCACCAGCCCAGCCAGTACCAGGAGTTGAGGGTGCGTCGGTGGCGGCCGCGCATCTCCCCGAACCGGTCTCGGTGCCGATGCATCCTCAGCAGCGCGATGGAGGTGTCGGCGCGCAGCGCGTGCAGGCCGAGCCAGGCGTCGGCCATCGCGGGATCGAGCCGTACCGCGGCCCGGAACTCCTCCTCCGCCTGCGGGTATGCGCCCACGGTGTAGGCGTCGACCGCGCGCAGCCAGGCGAGCTCGGCCGGGGCGGGCGAACCCTGAGTTCCGAATTCCATCCGTCCCCCCACAAAACGTCCCCCGTGTGTGCCGCCGGGCGAGTGCCCACCGCCGACGCCCGAACCGGCGTGCGGACACCGGGAGTTGACCGCCCTGGCACACTTCGGTCCCGTGGCCTGCGGTGGCACGGACTCGCATCGTACCTGCGGGATCGGTGCAGTCCGTAGAGGGCGGTACGGGGCAGGAGCGGACGACTTGACGCGACTTGACGGCGCGAAGAATGCGGTGACCCAGGGTGAGGGAGAGGGGCGACGCATCGTCGGCGAGAGGTGATTCAAGGCAGAACGAAGCCCCCGATCACGGGGGAACAACCGGGGGCTTCGCATCTGCGGGCGGTCCGTAGAACCGCACATTGAGAACGTAAGTCCTGTACGCCCCCCAGGTCAAGCCGAGTTGGGGCAGTCGGCGGGACCCTGTCGGCGTGTCCCGGCGCGTCGGGCAAGGTCTGCTACGGAGCGTGAACTGCGGGGCCGATCACCGCGTCGCAGAAGGCCCCACACGTACCTCGTACCCCAACTCACCCTGGTGCACCAGAAAATCGGCGTAGGGGCGCGAAGGGTCCGCCGCGAAGTGCGCGCGCTCCGCCGGAATCCAGCCACTCCAGAACGCGGAGAGGTCCGGTCCGTCCCGGAGCCGGCCCCTTTCCCATGAGTGCTCGCTCGCCAGTTCCATCCACAGCAGGCAGGCCAGATGCGGCCGCAGCGCCCGCCGGCCCGCGCCGACGCCCTCGATCAGCACCACCGGCGCGGGCGCCAGCGCGCGCTCCTCGGCGAACTCCCCGCGCACCCAGTCGTACACCCCGTACCGCGCCGTCTCGCCCCGGGACAGCGGGTCCAGCAGCTGCGTCCGGAACCGCTCGCTCCAGGCGAACAGCTCCTCATGGGTGGCGAGGTCGTCGGTGTGCACCACCGGCGCATCGTCCAGCGCCGCCGCCAGCCGTCCGGCGAAGGTGCTCTTGCCCGACCCCGCGTGCCCGTCCACCGCGATCAGCCGCACCGGCCCGCAGGAGGGCGGCAGCGCGCGCAGTCGGGTGGCGAGCGGGGCCAGGTCGCGTTCCATCGCGCCAGAGTACGCCGCGGGCCCGCACCGCCCGCATGTCAGTGGTCCACACCAATATTCCTGGCGCGACGCGCACCGCACCCGCTTCCGAAGCCCGTCCGGAACGGCAATAGTTGAGCCACTGCCGGTCCTTCCCCGCTCGCCACTCCGTTCGAGCAGGAAGGACCCCGTTGCCCGCCCGCCGTCCCGGCCCGACCCCTCGCACCCGATCGCACGCATCCGACTGGGGGACCTCCACCATGACCAGCTCCGCGCCCCGGCGCACCGTCCTGGCCGCCGCGCTCGCCGCCGCGGCGGGCATCGCCGCCCCCCTGGCGCAGGCCGCCGACGAACCGCACAAGGCCGCCGGGGGCACGGCGGAACCGCCCGCCACCACCCCGGGCACCGAGGAGAGCCGACCGAAGAGCCTCGTGGACTATCGCGCCTGGACCACCGCAGCCGACTGGAACGACGGCACCGGCAAGGGCACCCGCGTCGAGCACGGCACCCGCTCCGGCGTCCGCATCGCCCGTCCCGCCGGCACCGCCGACTACAAGGACCCGCACACCGGCAGGACCGCCGCGTGGGAGTACGCCACCTGGACCTCCCCGGTCCACACCCTCGCCGTCCCGGCCACCGAGGTCGTCGCGTCCTGGAACGCCCACACCCCGCCCGGCACCTGGATCACCGTCGAACTGCGCGGCACGTACTCGGACGGCGGCCACACGCCCTGGTACGTCATGGGCCGCTGGACCGCCGGCGACACCGACGCCGACATCCGCCGCACCTCCGTCGACGACCAGAAGGACGGCAAGAGCAGCATCTCCACCGACACCTTCGCCGTCGACGACCCCGCAGGCGGCCTCCGCCTGGCCTCCTACCGGCTCCGTCTCACCCTCCACCGCCCGCCCGGCTCCACCCTCACCCCCACCGTCTGGCGGCTGGGCGCGATGGGCTCGGACCTGCCCGACCGCTTCGAGGTGCCGGCGTCCGAGCCCGCCCAGGTGGGCCGCGAGCTGGCCGTACCCCGCTACTCCCAGGAGATCCACAAGGGCCAGTACCCGGAGTACGACAACGGCGGCGAGGCCTGGTGCAGCCCCACCTCCTCCCAGATGATCATCGAGTACTGGGGCCGCAAGCCCACCCAGCAGCAACTCTCCTGGGTCAACCCCGCCTACGCCGACCCCCAGGTCTGCCACGCCGCCCGCTACACCTTCGACTACCAGTACGACGGCTGCGGCAACTGGCCCTTCAGCGCCGCCTACGCCGCCACCTACCGGGACCTCCAGAGCGTGGTCACCCGCCTGTCCTCCCTCACCGACGCCGAGCGCCTCATTCACGTCGGCATCCCCGTCATCACCTCCCAGTCCTTCCTCAAGACCGAACTCGACGGCGCCGGCTACGGCACCGCCGGCCACCTGATGACCGTCATCGGCTTCACCAAGGACGGCGACATCATCGCCAACGACCCGAACTCACCCGACAACAAGGCGGTCCGGCACGTCTACAAGCGCCGCCAGTTCGAGAACGTGTGGCTGAGGACGAAGCGCAAGAACGCCGAAGGCAAGGTCGTCGGCGCCACGGGAGGCGTGTGCTACCTCTTCTTCCCGGCGAAGCCGTCAGCGGCTCAGCGGCGGGCGCTGGCGGGGCTGGGGATCCGCTGAGGAACGGGCATCACCCCGAAGGAGGCCTCGACGACCTGACGGCAGCGCTTGCTGCCGTCAGGGTGAGGGGCCGTACTGGTCCGCCGTGATCTCGTTCGAGGCCCGGTCGCCGGAGCGTCTGCCGGCGCTGGTGGTGCTGCTCAGAGCTTCCAGGAGTTGGGCTGCTTCGCAAGCCTTGGCGAGGTGCCGGAGCTGGTGGTCGGGCACGTGCGCGGGCTGCTGGGGTGGCTACGGCAGTCGGCCGCCGTGGTGTGCGGGGCCGTTCCCCAGGTCGATGACCAGGCGGATGACGAGTTCGCCGTCGACGGTGCGGGTGCGGTCGCCGATGATCCGGTTGAGGTGGCGTACGCCGGGCTCCAGGGCCATGACGTGGGTGAGGAGCGGGTCGACGGTGCTGTCGGTGCGCAGGGCTTCGGCGGCGACGAGGAGCTGGGGGTTGGTGACGCCGCGGTTGCCGCTGAGGGTGAGGCTCAGGCCCGGGCGGGTGAAGGTGGTGGTGGCGGGGGGCCAGGGGCCGCCGGTGTTGGCGCGGCGGACGCCGTCGAGGTCGACGCCGGGCAGCAGGGGGGTGGTGGCGCGGGGCGGGACGCCGCCGAGGGGGTGGATGGCGACCAGGCGCTCGCCGAGGGCGGTCAGGGCGGCTTCGACGGCGGGGACGGTTCCGCTGCGATGGGTGGTGACGAGGAGCGCGACGGTGCCGGTGACATGTCGGTCGAGGGGATCGGTGGCAAGGACGCTCACCGTGTGAGGGAAGTGGGCCTGGGTCCATTTGAGGCCGGCTTCTGTGCGGTGGACCACGACGACCCGGACTGTGGGGAAGAGGAAGCGGGGCGCGAGAAGGGCGGCGAGATTGCCGGTCAGGCCGTCGCCGTGGACGACGAGGGTGTCGGGAGCCGAGGTGGCCAAGCAGGAGAGGGCGTAGCGGACGACCGCGTACGGTTCGACGAGGGTGGCGCGGGCGGCGGGGAGGTCTTCGGGGAGATGGGAGACCAGGCCGCCGCGGACGGCCGAGGCGCCGATGAGGACGCGTTGCTGGAAGAGGCCCGGCACGTTGTGGCCGAGGAGGAAGGACGGGTCGCCGGGGTGGGTGGGGTTGACGAGCACCCGTTCGCCGGGGGCGAAGCCGTCGGTGCCGGGTCCGGCGGCTACGACCCGGGCGGCGCCCTCGTGCCCGACGACGGGTGAGGGGTCGTCGCGGTCGCCGCGCAGGATCTGGATGTCGGTGCCGCAGAGGCTCACGTGCTCGGGCGCGAGCAGGAGTTCGCCCTCGCCGGGGTCCGGGGTGGGGGCCTCTTCGATGCGGCAGGTGGTGCCGTGGCGGACGATCGCGAGGTGGGTGGCCATGGCCGGCAGGGGGTCCTTCCCGGGTGGTGACGGTTGAAGGGGCTGGTCTCAGTGTTTGGTGACGATCAGTGCGCCGTGGGAGAGCGCGACGGCGCCCGCCATCGGGTCCACCTCGCCGGGGCGGCACAGCCGCAGACCGTGTCCGGCCCGGTCGAGGCCGGTGTCGCGGTCGGCATAGCTGCGTACCTCGCTCACCTGGCGGACCAGTTCGGCGCGGTAGGGGTCGCCGAGGCCTTCCGCGTAGCCGCCGCCGATGCCGATGAGGTCGATACGGGGATCGAGGCAGCGCAAGGTGCGCACGATTTCGGCGACGGGTTCCACGACGGTGGTGAGCAGGCGGCGGGCGGCAGGGTCTTCGGACCGTAACCGGACGGGGAGGGCGTCGCGGATGCCCTCGGGGCGTTCGATGCCGAGCGCGGCCGCGACGTGCGGCAGGGCGGGTCCGGCGGCCAGGGCTGCGACGTGGCCGGTGCCGCCGCAGGGGCAGCTCAGTGCGCGGACGGCGGCGGGTGCGGTGGAAGCGGCCGGGAGGTGGCCGACCTCGCCCTGCATGCCGTGGGCGTCGACCGGGACGGAGCGTTCGGTGAGGTCGGCGGTGCGCAGGGCGATGCCGCTGCTCACCGTGAGGTACACGACGCGGCGGTGGTGGGGACGGGCGAACCGCTCGACGAAGCTTGCAAGGCCGGCGGTGACGTCGTTGAACAGGTGCCAGTTGACGTCCGGGCGGCGGGCGGTGAGCAGGGCGCGGAGCGGGACGGGCCGGTCCGGGCCACCGCCCCAGAGCGGGCCCGAGCCGTGCAGCACGCCATGCTCCTCGTCCATGGCGGCACCGCAGGACATCGCCACCCGCGCGTCCGCCGGCACCGCGTCGGCCAGGGTCTCGATCAGCTGATCGAGGAGCGCTGCCGGATCCTCGCCGGGCCGGTTGAGGATGCTGGGCGCGGGGAGCCGTACGGTCTCCCCGGACCCGGTCCGGATCCGCAACCAGGTCCCTCCGAGGTCGACGGCGACCTCGGTACGTACCCGGTCGTCGCGGTCCTCTGGCACGGCCCGTGTGCTCACCGCCGTATCCCCTCTGCCGGTTCGCCGTGTGCCCGGGGCTGCCGGATCTCCAGGCGGATACGGCAGTCCTGGACGTGGGCCGTGACGGCGGTCAGGTCGTCGACGCGGTACGGGGCCGGTTCGGCGACGGGGGCGGCGACGGCGACGGGGGTGCCGCCTGAGCGGCGGGCGGCGAGCAGACCGGGGGCGGAGTCCTCGAAGAGGAGGCAGTCGGCGATGTCCACGTCGAGGAGGCGGGCAGCGGCACGAAAGCCCTCGGGGTCGGGTTTGCCGGCCCGGACGTCTTCGGCGCAGACGCAGACGGCGGGCAGGGGCAGTCCGGCGGCGGTGAGGCGGCGTTCGGTCATGGTGCGGGAGGCGGAGGTGACCACGGCCCAGGTGTGCGCGGGCAGGGAGGTGAGCAGCCGACGGGCACCCGGGATCTCGGTGACGGTGTCGGCGGTGGCCTCCTCGCGTGCCCGGATCCAGGCGACTTCGGCGGTGACGTCGGAGGAACCGGCTGCGGGGAGGAGCCCGGCGACGATGTCGTGCGCGGTGCGGCCGGGCAGCGCGGCGAGCACGGTGGCGGGGTCGAGACGGTGGCGGGCGGCGAACTCCCGCCAGACGCGGTCGATGGAGTCGGCGGAGTCGACCAGGGTGCCGTCCATGTCGAAGAGGAGAGCACGGGCCGTCACGGCACGCAGGGAGGTCATCCGATCTCCAGGGTGTGTGCGGCGAGCCGGATCAGTTCGAGGTCTTCCTTCCAGTGCCTGCGCAGACGCTGGTCGCCGGGGTCGGTGTCGAGGATCACGTGGTCGGCACCGAGTTCGCGGAGGAAGGCGATGTCGGAGCGGATCTGGTCGGGTGTGCCGTAGCCGAGGGGCCGGGAGTCGGGGTCGGCGGGGGTGGTGGTGGGGAGGAAGAAGATCCTCGGGGCGAACTCCTTGCCTTCCGCGAGGGCCCCGGCGGCCAGGGCGCACAGCTGCCGGCTGGGGTGGAGCGGGTGCCAGGCGGTACCGATGCGGTTGACGCGTTCCAGGGCGCGCGGTCCGTTGCCGCCGATCCACAGCGGCGGATGCGGGTCCTGTACGGGCCGGGGTGCGGTGTGCACCCGGTGGCCGCGGTGGGTGACGGTGTCGGAGGTCCACGCCGCGACCAGGACGTCCAGGGTGTGGTCGGTGAGGGCGCCGCGCCTGCGGAAGTCCACGCCCAGGACGTCGAAGGCGCGCGGGGCCCAGCCGACGCCGAAGCCGACGACGAGGCGGCCGCCGCTGAGCTGGTCGATGGTGGCGGTGGCCCGGGCGAGCGCGATCGGGTGGCGGTGGGAGGCGATGAGGACGCCCGCGCCGAGACGGACGGTCTCGGTCTGCCCGGCCAGCCAGGAGAGGGTGGCGAGGCTCTCGTGGAACGGGGCCGGTGAGCGCCGGTGGGCGTCGTCTGTGAGGGCGAGGTGGTCGGAGACCAGGACGGTGTCGAAGCCCAGCCGCTCGGCCTCGCGGGTCCAGGTGAGCATGCCCTCAGGTGTCATCTGGGGACCGAAGTTGGGCAGGTTGATACCGAATTTCACGTGGTCACCGGCCCAGGGAGGGTGAGCCCGAAGGGGGCGTGGTGGGCTGTGGGGGCGGGTTGCGCTGTGGCGTGGAGTTCGAGCAGGTTGCCGCCGAGGCGGTCGAGGGGGCGCGGCGGTTCCTGGTCGGGGACACCATGTTCGAAGAGTTCGAGGTTCAGGGCGTCGTCGACGACGACCATGGCCATCGCCGAGGTGCCCTCGACGTCGAGGTCGAACTGGCGTCGCATGAAGGCCCGATCGACGGCGATCTCGGTGCGCAGGACGACCCGTGCCCGGTGGTGGGTGACCAGGTGGTCGACAGTGGCGTCGAGGCTCTGGACGCTGTAGCCGGTGTGGTCCAGGCCGAGCAGGGTCGGCAGGGGCGCGTCGTCGGCCGGCCGCTGGCCGTGGTGGAGCCGTTCGGCGGTGGTGTCGACGTATCCGGGGGTGTCGGGCCACTCTTGCAGTTCGAAGAGGGTGCCCCAGGGGGAGCGAAAGTAGATCCAGCGGTTTCCGCGGATCGGGCCCTCGGGGACGGTGACGATGTCGCCGAGGACGTCGACCCCGGGAAGCTCTTCCAGGTGGGCGACGGCTGCCTCGATGTCGCCGACGCGGAGGCAGAGGTGGTTGGTGCCGATGTCGACCAGGCGGGGCGGGGTGTCGGCGGTGCCGGCGGGCGCGGTGGGAACGAGTCGCACCTCGATGCCGTGTGAGAACGAGACGACGCCGGCCCCGCCGTCCCTGTCCACGGTCGAGGGCCCGGCCAGTTCCGCGAGGAAGGCGGTGGCCTCCGCGACGTCGGGCACCGCCACCGTGATCCGGTGGGCCGGCGGGCGGGTGCCCGGGGCGAGGGTCGGGGAGGTGTCCGGAGCCGTGCTCATGCGGGGGTTCCTTCGGGGTGCGGGGTCGGATCGACGACCCGGGTGGTGTGGGGGCTGGTGACCGGAACCGGGTACGGGCCGGTGGCCGGGTACGAGTACCGGCCGGTGGCCCAGGCCGTGGCCGGGGTCGGGACCGTGCGCGACTCCGTGACCGGGTGCGCAGCCGACATCGGGTGCGGGTGCGTCACGCCAGGAGCAGGACCTTCCCTCGCAGGCCGCCCGCGCCGAAGTCGTGGTGGGCGCGGGCGGCGTCGGCGAGCGGGTAGCGGCGGCCGGCCGGTACCGTGAGGCGGCCGGCGGTGATCAGGTCGCTCAGGGTCTGGAGCTGGTCGCCGTTCTCGTCGACGTAGCTCTTGCGGGGAGTGATGCCGCGCTCGGGCGCGGGCTGGGGGTTGTCGTCGATGGCGACGAACTGGCCGCCGTCGGCGACCGCGCGGATCGCGGCGGCCACGCCCGCGGTGTCGACGACAGCCGTGTGGGTGGCGTCGGGGAGATCCTCGGGCCGGGTGTGGACGGTGCCGACGCCGAGGGCCCGCAGGGGTTCGGTGTCGCCGGTCCGGGCCAGGGCGTCGACCGGGTGTCCGTCGGCGAGCAACAGCTGGACGGCGATCCGGCCGACCGCGCCGGCCGCGCCGGTGACGAGCACCGGCGCGCCGGGCGGCAGCGTGAGCTTGGCCAGGGTCTGGACGGCGGTGAGTCCGGCGAGCGGGAGCGCGGCGGCCTCCTCCAGCGGCACTCCGGCCGGGGCACGGGCGAAGAGGCGTGCGTCGGCGGTGACCTGTTCGGCATAGGTGCCGTAGCGGTGGACCGGCTGGGCGATCATGCCGATGACCTGCTCGCCCACGGCGAACCGGGTGACCTCGCTGCCGGTCTCGGTGACGACGCCGGAGACGTCCCAGCCGGGGACGGCCGGGTAGGTCAGGTTCATGGTGAGGAAGCCGGAACGGGTCTTGAGGTCGACCGGGTTCACGGCGGCCGCGGTGACGGTGACACGGATGTCCTGCGGTCCGAGGGGCAGTTCGGGCACCTCGGCGAGGGCCAGGACCTCCGGGTCGCCGGTGCGGTGGAAGGTGACGGCTTTCATGTCGGTGGGTTCTCCCTCGGAGGAACGGTGGTGAAGGCGTGGCGGGCGTTGGCCTCCGCCGCGGTCAGGGCGAGTCCGCCGTCGGCGAGGACCGAGGCGCCGGTGAGGTAGCCGGAGCCGGGCCCGGCGAGATAGGCGATGAGCGAGGCGATCTCCTCGGCTCCGGCCGGGCGTCCGAGCGGAATGTCGGGCCGGGAGATCTCCCGGTAGGTGTCCTCGTCGTGGACGCCGTTCATGGCGGTGGCCGTCTCGCCGGGGGCGACGGAGTTGACCCGGATGCCGAACCGGCCGAACTCCAGGGCGAGAACCTTGGTGATCATGCCCAGGGCGGCCTTGCTGGCGCAGTAGAGCGCGCCGCCGCTGATGGGCACGGTCTCGTGGACGGAGGTGACGTTCACGATGCTGCCCCGGATGCCGCCTCGGATCATGTGGTGGCCCACCGCGGAGGCGAGCGCCATGGGGGCGAGGGCGTTGATCGCGAACACCTCGTCGGCCCGCTTCAGTTCAAGGGCGTCGGCGGCGGTGCGGTCGTTGATGCCGGCGTTGTTGACCAGGCAGTCGATACGCCCGGCCCGCTCGACGGCGGCCATGCAGCTGTCGACGGCGGCCTCCGGGTCGCGCAGATCGGCCCGGACCGGGATGCACTCGGCGCCGGTGGTGCGCTGTAGCTCCCCGGCGACCTGGCGGATCCGGTCCTCGCCGGTGGCGTAGCCGAGAAGCAGTCGGTGGCCGGCGCGGGCGAGCGCCCGGGCGGCGGCCCGGCCGATGCCGCTGCTGGCGCCGGTGATCAGTGTGGTGTGGAGGTCAGGCAACGCTCAGCACCACCTTGGGCCGGATCCGGCCGTGCTGGAGCACGTCGAAGGCGCGGGCGACCTCGGCGAGCGGTATCACCTGGTCGACGAGATCGGCGGCGAGTTCGTCGACGAGTGCGACGGCGCGGGCGTAGTGGTCGACGCCGTGCCGGACGCCGGCAATCCGGAGGCCGTTGAGAGTGATCCGGCCGGGGTCGACGGTCTCGGTCCGTGCGGGGACGCCGACCAGGAGGCACAGGCCGCCGGGTCGCAGACGGTCCAGCGCGGCGGTGAGGGTGCCGGGGGCCCCGGAGCACTCCAGGACGAGGTCGTAGCCGGTGGGGGCGTCGGCGGTGCGAGTGACCCGGTCGCGGTAGCTGCCGGGCGGGAGGTGGCCGACGCTGCCGGGTTCGGCGATGTCGACGGTCACCGGGTAGCGGGCGAGAACGGCGGCGGCGAGGCTGCCCATGGTGCCCGCGCCGACGACCAGGACCTGGTCACCGGGCCGGAGGTCGGCCGCGCGGACCGCCTCCAGGACCGTGACCAGGGGTTCGACCAGGACATGTGCCGGGCGCGGGTGCTCCGTGCCGGGACCGAAGGGGACCAGGGCATGGCGGGGCATCACCAGGTACTCGGCGGCGGCACCGGTCCAGCCGTACAGGCCGACCTCGCGCAGTTCGGTGCAGAGGTTGCGGTGGCCGGAGGCGCAGGACCGGCAGGACTGGCAGGGGATCATGGTGGAGCCGGTGACCACCTCGCCGTGGCGCAGTCCGGTGACGCCGGGGCCGTACTCCTCGACGGTGCCGGCCCATTCGTGGCCGAACCGGTGCGGGAAGGCGGCCCGCCCGTCGGCGAGGTAGGGGGAGGTGCCGTGGAGCAGCTCCAGGTCGCTGCCGCACAGGCCGACGTAGGCGATCCTGACCAGGACCTCACCGGGTCCGGCGACCGGTCGGGCGGTCTCCACCAGGGTCGCGGTGTGCGGTTTGTCGATGACGGCGGCCCGCATCAACGGCCCTCACCTGCCGTCCGGGCAAGGGTGCGGCGGGTGCCCACGGCAAGGGCGAGGACGGCTGCCAGGGCCAGGGCGGCGCCGACCGCGGGCAGCGAGGCCAGCGATGCGCCGAGGGAGAGGGTGGCCGAGCCGATCCAGGCGCCGGCGGCGTTGGCGAGCTGGAAGCCCGCGATGTTGACCGTGGCGGCGAGGTTGGGCGCCTCACTCGCCGCGGTGATCAACTTGGAGGCCAGCGGCGGGATGATCGAGAAGCCCGCGGCGCCAAGGACGAAGAGCCAGGGCGCGGTGAACCAGGTGCTCGAGCCGAAGAGCGCGAGCAGGCCGAGGGCGACGGTGAGTGCGCCGAGCGCGACGAACAGGGTGCGGTCGATGGAGCGGTCGGCGAAGTGTCCGCCGAGCTGGTTCCCGGCCACCGAGCCGATACCGAAGACGAACAGGAGCAGCGTGACGTGGCCGGACGAGAAGCCGGTGTAGTCGCGGAGGTAGGGCGCGATGTAGGTGAAGACGACGAACAGGGCGGCCTGGCTGAGCGCGGTCAGGGTGAGCGCAGCCCACACCGAGGGCCGGGTGAAGACGGTGAGTTCGGCGGAGATGGACCCGGCCGGGCGAGCGGGAGCGCGCCGGGTGACGGCCACGAGCCCGACGGTGACCAGGGTCTGGAAGACGGCGACGACCACGAAGGAGGTACGCCAGCCGAACTCGCCGCCGATCAGGGTGCCGAGCGGCACGCCGAGCACGGTGGCCAGGTTCAGGCCGAGCGAGACCCGGGCGATCACCCGGCCCTGGAACTCCGGCGGCACCAGCGAGGTGGCGAGGACCAGGCAGAGGGCGAAGAAGGTGGCGTGCGGCAGCGCGGTGACGATCCGGAAGACGACCAGGAGCGCGAAGCTGTGCGCCAGAGCTGTGCCGAGGGTGCCGATGACGAAGACCGCCATGGAGCCGATGATCAGGGCGGTGCGCGGCACCCGGGTGGTGACGATGGTGAGCAGTGGACCGCCGATCATCACGGTGACCGCGTAGACGGTCACCAGGAGGCCGGCGGTGGCGTCGGGTACCTTGACGTCGCCCGCGATGTCCGGCAGGACACCGGCGACGAGGTATTCGACGGTGCCGACGCCGAAGACGGCGAGCAGCATCCAGAACACGGCGGCGTTGGCGCCCGCGCCTGGTTTGGGCGTTGCGGTCTCGGTCCTGGTGGTGGCGGTCAACGGACGCCCCCCTTCATCTCGTTCGTCTCGGTGGTGTGTGCGTGCGCGCCGGTGTACTCCACGACCGCGCAGCCCCAGGTGAATCCGGCGCCTATGCCGGTGAGCAGCAGTCGGTCGCCCGGGGTGAGGGCGCCGGAGTGGCGCAGCAGGTCGAGGCCGACGACCGGGTCGGCAGCGCCGGTGTGCCCGATCTCCCAGCCGCGTTCGGCAAGCGTCTGGCCGGCGTCGATCTTCAGCGGGGCGAAGCACTGTTTGCGCAGCAGGACCCGGCCGAAGTGCGGCAACAGCCAGTGGGCGATGTCGGAGTGTGCGGTGCCGGCGTCGGCGAGTGCGGTCTCGGCGCAGCGTGACAGTGCGGCGGTGTTCCGGGTCCAGAACTCCTCGATGCTGCGGGTCTCGGTGAATGCGTCGACCCGCTGGCACAGGTCGATGGGGGTGCTGGAGCCGTAGTACGGCATCGCCATCGAATCGTTGCCGCGGTGCATCCGCTCGAGCAGCGGGTCGCTGACCAAGGAGGTGGACAGGACCCGGAAGGGGCCGCCGTCGTGGCCGAGGACCAGGGCACCCGCGCCGTCGCCGTAGACCAGTCCGCTGTCGGAGGCCCAGCGGTCGAAGAGCGGCAGCTGCCAGGCGTCTGAGGCGGTGACCATGCCCTTGCCGGAGCCCGCACACCAGCGGCCGACGAGTTCCATGCCGACGATGGCGCCCGCACAGGCGGTGCGTATCTCGATCGGTATGCATTCCTCTATGTCGAGCTCGCTCTGCAGATAAGCGCCGCAGTTCCAGGCCTCCAGGCCGTCGTGCAGCACCACCGCGTGGACCAGGACATCGATGTCAGCGGGGTCGGTCCCGGCGTCCGCGAGCGCGGCGCGTCCGGCGTCCGCCGCCATCTCGGGGGCGGTCTCGCCGCGTTCGGGTCGGGCTACGGTGGCCGACACCTGTCCGGTCTTCTGGTGTTCGACCTGGCTGTACCGTCCAGTGGCCACCATCTCTGCGGCGAACTCACGCTCTTCGGGCAGATAGGAGCCCAAGCCCTCGATGTAGAGGCTGTCCCACTTCACGCTGCCTCACCGGCCCCTACGAGTCCGGCGGCCGGTCCGAAGTCCTGCCCGATCCGTCTCCGTTCGGTGTCGAGTTCCTTGAGCGCGGTGTTCAGTTCCTCGGGGGTGACGTCGTTGACGAAGCGGTGGTGTCCGATGCCGACCGGCAGCGGCAGCCGCTGCTGTCCGTCGCGGTGGCGCACTGTGTCGGCGAGTGCGCCGTCCAGGATTCCCGGGCGGGCCAGGACCTCGGTCCACAGCGGCAGTCGCAGCCGGTCCATCAGTGCCAGTACGCGCTGGGCCTGATGCTCGGTGACATCGCCGCGCATCCTTCCCATCACGGTGGTGAGCGCCATGTCGACGGCGACCGCCTCACCGTGCAGCAGCTCCGGCAGCGCCTCCATCTCCATGGTGGGGCTGAAGGTGTGCCCGTAGTCGACGCACCGTTCCAGGCACTGTTCCCACAGATTGGGCTGGAGTTCTTCCAGCATCAGATGGATGGCCTCGGAGACGACCCGGCGGGCCGCCGTCTCCAGTGCGGGAGTGCTTCCCCGGAAGCGGTCCTCGATCAGCAGCGGCCCGAAGTCTTCCAGAAGACCGAAGAGTTCCGCCGATTTGATCAGCGCCATCTTGAGGATCTCCGCCAGCCCGTTGGAGAGGTGACGCGCATCGAGGGTGCTGAGGAAGGAGCGGTCCACGAAGGTCGCCACGGCCGGCGCGTAGGTGCCGAGCCGGTTCTTGCCCTGCTGGTAGTTGACCCCGGTCTTCACGCCGACCCCGGCGTCGACCAGGCCCACCAGCGTGGTGGGTATGCGTATGTAGGGTGTGCCGCGCCGGTACAGGCTGGCGGCGAGTCCGACGACGTCGAGGAGGACGCCGCCGCCGATGGCGATCACCGGTTCGCGCCTGCGGTCGATGCCGAAGTCGTTCATGGCGTCGACCACGTCCGTCACCAGGCTCCACCGCTTGACGCTCTCGTCCGCGCGTAAGGGAAGGAGGGTGACCGCGATGCCGTGGTGGTCGAAGTAGCGGGTGATGCGTTCCCCGTGGAGTTTTTGAACAGTGGAGTCGATCACGACGAGACGCCGGTCGCCGGGTCGCAGCGGAGCGTCCGCGCAGCCGGAGAGCAGCAGGGTGCTCTCGGGATCGAACAGTCCGGACGCCTCGACGACGTGGTACCGAACCTGTTTGATGGCCTCCACGGTCCAGGACGGGGAGGCGGAATGACGACGCGTTAAGCCATCGGTGTATGCGGCACTGTTGTGCACCTGGTCCCCCTGTGTGCAGACAATGTGTCACGGCCGGCGACCACCCTGTCGCCGCGCCGCGTGGCGCATGAAGATGCGGCGAGGGACCACGCCTGTAGGCGTACCGGTTCCTCTCACCCGCCCGGCGACACTACTATCATTCCTTTATTGATCGCTACATGAATACGGATCACACCGGTGTGAAGCTGTGTCCCGGCCCGCGCCCCGACAGAGCACCCTCACTGACGACGACGTGGGAGCACCCGATGACAGGCGTACGCGGCCAGGGCCGTAAGTTCGACCTCGAACACATTCTGGACAAGGCCATGGTCGCCTTCTGGCGGCACGGTTACGACGGCACCTCGGTGGCCACCCTCACCCGGGAGATGGGGATCAACACCCCCAGCCTCTACGCAGCCTTCGGCAGCAAGGAGGGCCTCTTCTTCGCCGCCGTCGAGCACTACAACAACGGCAGCGGCAGCTTCCTGCAGCGCGCCTTCGACGAGGAGGACCGCTCCCCCGCCCTGATCTATCGCCTGCTGCACGAGGCGGTCGACGCCTACACCCACACCGACAGTCCCGGCGGCTGCCTGGTCATAGGCTCCGCCACCCGGGTCTCGGACGCCGCCCAGCAAGTCGCCGACCACCTCCGCGATCTCCGCAACGCCAACATCGACCGCCTGGAGGCACGCATCAGAGCCGACATCGCCGCGGGCACCCTCCCGGCCGGCACCGACGCACGCGCGGTCGCCGAGTTCACCGGGGTGATCGTTCAGGGCATGTCCCACCGGGCCCGGGACGGCGCGACGGCCGAGGCGTTGCGGACGGTCGCGGGAACGGCGTGGGAGTCGATCCGCGGACTGCTGGGCGAGACGTAAGGTCGGCCCGGGAAAGCCCGATGCCGGTGCCACCGGCCGGCGGCGGGAAGGAGCCGAAGTGCGGCTTCGGCTCCCTCCGACCGTGAGCACGGCGAAAGGCGCTGCAGCCAGGGGTGCACGGCGTACGGCTCGTCGAGTGTGAGGCGTCAGGGCGTGAGGGCGTCCGGGCGTTCAGAGCGTTCAGGGCGTCGGCTTCGGGGATCAGGTGGTCCGGCATGGCGACGGGAAGTGGCCGGGCGTCGGTGAGGCGGAGGTAGGTGCGGGCGATGGTGTCCCAGGTGTCGGTATGGGGCCGGGCGGCGGACATCATCGTCGCCGGGGAGAGTCGTCCGGCCGCGGGATCGCACCTAGGATGAACGGCGTACGGTCAACACGACTTGACGGTGCCGGACGGACAGGACAACGGGGAGAAAATGACCAGCCCGACCCAGGCCCCAGAACAGACCAAGGCCCATGAGCCGCACCCCTACATCGGGGGGCGCGATGCCGTGCTGCGCGCGCTCACCGGGTGGCGGATGGAGCGGCCGGGCGTGCCCAGGGTCGTCATCCTGACCGGAAGTCCCGGCACCGGGTGTTCGCGGCTGCTCACGGGGTTCCTGATGCTCTGCGACCCGGAGTATCGCAAGGGGCTCGATCTGGACGCGCTCGATCCGGCGACCGTGCCTCCGGACCTGCCCGCACCCGCGGTGCCGAGCGTCGTCGGGCTGACGGCAGCGCAGACCCTGTGGCTGCTCGCCGATCACTACGAGTTGTCCGCGACCCGCACCGCCGACATCTTCCCCGAACTCGGTCGACTCCCGCTGTCCGGGCGGCCGGTGACGATCGTGGTGCCGGATGTGGATCGGGCCGGACCGGTGCGGGGGACGGGTGAGCCCGCGCACGTGGTGCGGGACGTGCTGAAGCCCCTCGCCGCCGTCGAGTCCCTACGCCTTCTCGCCGACGTACCCCGGGAGTTCGCCGCCGAGCTCGCCGAGGGCCTGCCGCCCGGCGTGGCCCAGATCATCGACCTCGACGCACCCGAGTGGGCCGACCCCGAAGGGCTTGTGCTGCAGGCCGAGGCGCTGCTCGACCCCGAATTCGGCGCCCCGGAGCTGCCGTTCACCACCGAGCCCGACGCTCGACGCGCGCTCGCCGAGGCGATCGCCCGGCACGCGGGAGACGGCGCGGGCAGCCGCCTGACCGTGTACCTCGCCGTGCGGTCGATCCTGATGCACCCGGAGGGCTTCGACCCGACGGATGCCAGCCAACTGCCCGGCAGCGTCGGCGAAGTGCTCGATCTGCACGCCCAGCGACTCGACACCCACCCCCGCATCCTGCGGCAGATCCTCGCGCCCCTCGCCCTTGCCGAGGGCGACGGCCTGCCCGTGCACCTGCTGACCCCGCTCGCCTCCGCCGTCGCCGAGCGGGACATGAGCGAGGACATGGCGCGGGGCATGCTGCTCGTCGCCCCCTTCATCCGCCGCATCGAGCGGGCCGGCGAAGGCATCCCCGAGGACGAGCAGACGCTCCTTGGATTGCCGCACCCGGGTGTCGCCGAGGCCGTTCGGGCCGGCATTCCGAATGTTCCGGGCGCTCAGGCGCGTATCGCCATGGAGTTGCTGGACGCCGTACCCGACCAGGACTGGGCGAAGGCAGGGGCGTACGTTCGCGATCGCATCGCGGGACACACCCTGGAGGCCGGTCTGCTCCCGCGGCTCCTCACCGACCCCGGCCTGTTCACCCACGCCGAGCCGGTGCGGCTGCGCGCCGCGGTGGAGGCCGTACCCCCGGAGCAGCTGGAAGCACCGGCACGTACCTATCTGCGTACGGCCCCGCTGCTCACCCGCACCCAGGCACCCGCCGTCCTTCGAGCGGCGCTCCTGGAGACCGCGTTCGTCGAAGACGGACTGCCGGAGTACGCGGCGGTGTTGCGCCGCATCGTGCCCGAGCTTCCCTGGCACACCCTGTGGAGCGCCCCGGTCGCCGGGGTCGACGCCGTGACCGTCGGCACGCTGCCCCCGTCCGCGGCCGCTTCGGACAGCGCCGCGGAGGAGCCTGTGGAGTCGGCCCCGCTCGCCGTCGCCGTGAGCGCGGTGCCTCAAGGCACCCCGGGTTCGAGCCCGTTGAAGGCCGACGATCCCAAGGCCCCCGCCGTGCTGGTGCAGGACCTCGCCACCGGATCCGTCATCGATGCCGACCCGGCCCAGATCCTGCGCCTCTCGGATGACGAGCGTGCCGCGGGGGCGCTCGGGTTCAGCCGCGGCGCCGACTACGTACGTGTCTGGCGTCGCGGCGAGCAGCAGGGCGACGAGAAGATCGTCACGGCCCTGATCTCCGCCACGCCCTTCACGGGAACCGATCTCTCCCCCGACGGCATCCTTCTTGTTGCCACGGAAAGCGGTGTGAAGGCGCTGCAGATCCGCCCGGCGCAGCCCCGTGCCACGGCCGCTCGGCGCTCCGTACCCGACCCCCGGGTAGCCGAGCCCGAGGCCGTAGCGGCCCCCGAGCCCGAGCCGGAAGCCGCACAGGCTCCACAAGCTCCCGGGCCCGATGCCCGCCCGACCGCCTGACACCCGCCCATCGCAGATTGTTAGGCTCAAAGGCCCGAAGCCCCGAAGCCTGTCGAAGGTGCCCGCACCAGACCGCCTGCACCCAGGCCCACTCGGACGAGGGCCGCGGAGCGCGCCCGGCACCGACCCCGGCCGCACCGGCCCCGTCCGCCCGAAGACTCGAAGGGAAGTTCCCGTGATCAGCCAGGAGCAGGCGCTCGCGACCGCCGAGGGGTGGCTCAACCCCGAGGGACAACAGCGCCGTGAGGTGCGGATGCAGGAGTTCGATCTGGGCTGGGTGGTGTGGGCCGCGGCCCCGCCGATCGAGCGTGACCCGGTCACGGGCAAGCGCCGGCCGCCGGCCACGATCGGCCACGCCTGCGGTGTGGTCGACCGCCGTACCGGCGAGCTGACCACCTGGCCGTCCGTACCGGTCGAGGAGGTCGTGCGGATGTATCAGCACAAGCACGGCGGCGGCCAGGAGACCGCGCCGCCCGCGCAGCCGCCGGTCACCGGCCCCGGCAACACCACGGTCATCACCTACCTCGACCCGCGCACCGGCGAGGAGACGAGCCTCTTCAAGAACTCCGCCCCCGGTCTGCCGCACTCCGAGTTCCAGGCCATGGCGGAGCTCCAGAGCCTCGACGTCCCCGCGCAGAACGTGGTCGCGATCCACACCGACCTCAGCTCCAGCCCGCTCCCCGGCGGGTACCCGGGCCGGCTGATCGGCCGTGTCTACCCCAACGCCCGGTTCTCCTGCACGCAGGAGTACGGCCTGCGGGGCGAGGAGCGCGCCGAGGCGATCGCCGGGCTGCTCCAGCACGTCGAGATGATGCACCAGATCGCGGGACAGCAGCCGCCGCCCCGGCCTCACCGCGTGCCGGTGTCGACCGACGTCGAGCCGGCCGAGCCGCTCCGCGATGTCGCCCTGGGCCGCGAGCTGGCGGAGGCCTTCGGCGCCGACGACGTACGTCGCTACGACGCCGACGACATGGCGGGCACCCCGCTCCCCGAGGCCACCAAGGCCACGCTGACATGGGCCGGGCTTCCGACCGACATCCCGTTCTTCTTCACGGCCGACAACCCGGAGGCGGAGCTTCCGGCCGGCCTGTTCGGCAATGCCGCCGCGCATCTGCGCGAGGTCGGCTCCCAGGCGAGCGCCGACTCCCTCGCGTTCCTGGAGGGTCACGTCAGGATCGGCACCGACGGGGTCGCTCTGCTCACCGTCCAGTGCACGGGGTCCGATCTGGGGGGTGAGCCGGTCGGCCAGCTCTGGGCCGTCACTCCGGAAAGCGGAGCGGGCCGCCGCGTCAACGCCTCGGTGTCCGCCTTCGCCCGCTCCCTCGCGCTCCTGCACACCACGCGCGAGGAGATGATCGCGCTCGACCCGATCATGGCGGGCAGGGCCGTCGCCGACTTCCAGGATCAGCTCGTCGCCATCGACGCATCGGCCCTGGACGACCCGAGCAACTGGTGGTCGGTGATCGTCGAGCAGATGTGGCACGGGTTGTTCTGATCGACCCCCTCGTCTTGGAGGCGCGGCGCACCGCTGACAACGCGCCGCGCCTCTCCGCGTACGTACGCATTCCGTACGCGCCCGCGGAGCTGTGTGGAGTGGGGAGACGGGGCGGGAGACGGACGAGGCGGCGGCACGGGAGGGGTTAACTACCGAGAGGGGCTGCGGCGTCTTGTCGCGGGCCTCTCCGACGGACCGGTGTCACTCGTTGTGGAGGACGTACGACCACGCGGGCTGCTCGCCGCCCCTTTCGTCGACTTCGGCCAGTTGCCCCAGGACCCAGTAAGTGATCTGTCCTCGCTCGGAGTTGCCTGGAGGAAGGAGGGCACGGGTGCGGAGCCCGGTGACCCACAGCGCGACCATGGTGAGGAAGCTCTCCAGGCTGCGTGCAGCGGGAAGCCCGGCCAGATACTCCTCGTCGGGCCCGGTCGGGACGCGCAGGATGTGTCCGGTGGGCCCGTCGACGACGATTTCGCCACCCATCCACTTGCCGATCTGGAAGAAAGGCCCGCGTTCCGCCACGGGTTCGACATCACCCGGCCAGCTCACCTCGTCGAAGAGGTCGATTTCCCAATTCCCGTACGGTAGTAGCGCCATGGCGCCCTCGTTCATGTCCGGCAGGCCGAACTCGGTGCACAGCTCCCGAGTCGGCTGATGGGTCAACTCATCGGGAAGTTCCTCGGGTTCGGCCTCGTAGATGTCGTCTTCGCCGAAAAGCGCGATCAGGTCTCTGTGGTTCGGGGGCGTGGCATCAATGGGGCGGCTCGGGCCCGCGTCCGCGTAATCCCAGGACAGGGGCTTTTGCCGGGAGCCGAAGGTGTCCGAGGGGACCACGCCGTCCGCTGACTGGATGGCGATCAGCCCCAGGTCGCCCCCGAACACGACGACATTGCCCACGGTCAGTGAGGTGCAGGGAAGCAGGAACGCGCTTTTGCTTCGAGGAGGGGACGACGAGTCGAACAACTCGCGGAGGTATGTGGGATGCCTGGAACTCTCGCCGGCCTGTGAGGCCGATGGGGTGGGTGTCGTAGTCGCCGGGGGAAAGGCCAGGTCCGTGCGGTGTTCCTGCGGAATCTCGTCCTGCTCCCAGGGACCTGCGACGAGCTCACCCGACTCCAAGTCCCGGACGGAGACATATGGTTGCGGCGATCCGTCTACCGTACGCTGCTGCAATCCGGCAATGGCGGGCCGTCCCTGCCGGCGCACTTCCGCCAGCCTGACGAACCTGCCTGCTTCGAGGAAACGGGCATGGTACCCACCCGGCGGCCGCCAGTGGGCCCACTTCGTACGCCAGGGAAGTGAGACACCGGACGAAGCCACGGACGACGCGAATTCGAGATCGTCGCGCGACCAAGCCATCAAATGCAGCCAGGAAGCCCACTCACCCTGACTGTGCGGTACAACTCCCCACCCCCACAAATGAATTGCATCGGCGGCCGGACTGTTTCCGGGGATGACGAAGCTGCGGCTTCGCGCCGAGTCCATCAGTGCGGTCTGCGGGAGATGGGCCACCGTACGTCCATCGCGCAGGAGTTCTTCGTACGTCCCCGCCTGCACGGCGTGCATGGCGAGCCCAGTGGCCGCGTACAGGCCGACGGCACCGTGCTTGGCCCACCCCTCGGGGTGGCGAAAACCCGGAGCCGAGCGCATCAGCCAGGCAACCATATGCCCGTTGACGCGGGAGAGTTCGGCGGATTCGATCTCCCGACGCAAGGTCTCGGCCAGGCACTCGTCGACAAAGGAAACCCCGAGAGGCCCGAGTCGAAGAATTCCGGACCCTTCCCTCGCGAATTCAGCGAGTGCGTCTTCGGATGCCGCTTCACCGGTCAGCGCGGTGACGAGTTGGGCCCAGACGGGGACGGGTACGAAGCGGGGCTCGGCCAGGGCCAACGCCCGTACGGCAACGGACTCTGTCACCGCCGGCAGAGACTCGACGGCCGCCACGGACAGCCGAAACACCGCCCTGGGATCGACACGGGTCGGCAGCAACTCGGGAACCACATGGACCACCACGGCCAACTTGCCACGCGCCAGCCACGGAAGGGTCCGGGTCACCAACCGCTCCGGCTCGTACGACCGCCGTGTCGGCCCGGCGCGATGGGCGTTGACGACCAGCAGCAACCGCTCCTCGGGCCACGAGCCGAGCGCGAAACGCCAGTCGTCCCGCTTGTCCGCGGACAGATCGACTCCGAGCGCCGTGAGGGCCTGCTGCATGACCTGCTCGGCGGTGAGACCGGTGGCGTCGACGACGACACTGCCGGGCACGTGCTCGTGTGTCTCCCGCATGACGGCCGAGGCGTCATGGCCGTCCGGAGCGACAAGAAAGGCCACCTGGCCGCCGAGCCCACCCTCACGCCACCATGCGCCGACGCGACCGGCGACCTCTTCCTCGGGGATTCCGGGGGTTTCGGTGGTTGGCTCGGGCATGGTCCTCCTCAGGTGCGCGATGACACCTCGACCCTACGCGGGGTGGGCGGTGGCGGAATCAGGCCGGGGTGGCCGCGACGCGGCGCAGCACCACGGTCCAGTCGTCCTCGCTCGGCCAACCCGTCAATTCGGCGAGCTGCCACGTCTCGTCGCCCACGGGGAAGGTCTCACCAATGCGGAGGATATGCGTCTGCTCCTCGGTGGCGAAGGTCACGAGCCGAACCCTGACCGCGGCGTCGGACTCCCGGTAGATGTCGTTCACTGAGAAGCTGGCCTTCTCGAGATTCTTCTGAATTCCCTGCCAGAGGTGAATCGTGTCAGCACTCACTTCTCATCCTCCAAAGACGCGTACTGGTTGCTGCAGTATTTCATGAAGTCCTTGGCGGTCAGCGGCTCGGGATGGTCCTTGTTGTGCGGGTTGCGCAACTGAATCAGGCCCTTGTCGTCGACCGAGACGATTTCGTAGGCGTGGGAACTCCGGAGGCCCTTCTCCATCTTGTTCTCCACACCCTTCCCCTTGGGGATGGTGCCGACAACGACCGGCCTGCCGCTTTCGGTGAGCTCCCGCAGGTGGGCCACGAGTTGCTTTTCCGGGCTGCGGCCCTGCATATCGAACTGCGTCGGGACATCGTGGTTCTCCGCCGTACGTCCCGTCATCTGGGCGAGCAGCTCGGCGCGGTCGCCCGAAGTGGAGCCATGGGTGATACGGGAGTAGCCCGTCAGCAGGTTGCCGTCGAAGTCCCTGTAGCGGGGGAACTGCAACAAGTGCTCGCGCTGCTTGTCGTCCCAGAACTGGTCCAGGCCCGCGATGGCCTTCTCCATGATCGCCGGCCAGGCCACATCCACGTCGTGGGCGTTGGCGTAGGGGGTGAGCATGGGGAAGTCGCTGTACACGGGCACATCGGGAGTGACCCGCATGGTCAGGATGCGCCCGGTCGGAGCGTGGTTGCCGTACTTGTTGCGCGCGACCTCGTGGAAGCGGACCTCGTAGTTGCCGTCCTCCGTCTCGCGAATCATGTCCTGGAGGAGATCCGGGTACCGGCTCGCGATGGCTCCCATGGTGGCGATGATGCCGCAGTCACCGATTTCACCCTGCTTCGTCTGCTCACGCGTCGGAGGCCCGTCGAACAGCGGCACGCGCGTCCCGTCGCGACGGTCCAGCGGAGTGCCGTAACGGTCGGGCTGGTGCTCCGGCAGCTTCTCGTGGTTGCCGAACTGCGGATGGTCCACCTCGGTGGTGACCTCGGTGGGCTCGGCCGGGCCTGACTGGGTCAGGGACTGCCAGACCCGCTTGAACCGGCCTCGCTTCTCCGGCTGGTTGTCCGAGGCGGGCGAGCCCTCGCGGGGCTCGTCGGCGGATGGGTTCGCGGCGCCGGCCTGCTCGGCCGCCCCCGTGGCGGCGGTGGTGGTGGTGCGCGGGGTCCCTCCCGCGCCCGCGAGTGGGGTCTGCGTCTGCGAACCGTCGCGGTTCGAGCGCTGCGAGTCCGCCGGCGCGGATGTTCCGTTTACCGCAGTCCTGTTGTCCGCAGTTCCGTTGTCCGCAGTCCTGGTGCCCGCAGTCCTGGTGCCCGCATTCCTGCTGTCCACAGGGGAGTTGGTGCTCGCGGGGTCTGCCGAAGGTGTACGCCCGCTATCGGTCGGGTTGCTGGTCGGCGTTCCGACGGAGTCTGCCGGGGGACGGCGGTCTGTGCCTGCGGGGTCGTTGGGGGGACGGCGGTCTGTGCCTGCGGGGTCGTTGGGGGGACGGCGGTCTGTGCCTGCGGGGTCGTTGGGGGGACGGCGGTCCGTGCCTGCCGGGTCCGATGGGGGTGTGCGGTGGGGGTCCGTGGGATGGGACGGGCCCGACTGAGGAGCCTGGGTGGGCGGTGTGTTCTGGTCGTGCGTGGGGGCCGGCGGTGTGTTCAGGGCCGGATTCGCCAGCGTCTGTGTCAATTGATCGACGAAGTTCAGGTGCTGCTGGATCTCCTGGTCCATGAGTTGGCGGTTGGGCGTCTTGTAGCCGTCCAGTTCCTTCTTGATCTCGGCGTCGGTCTTGCCCTGTTCCCGCCGGTCGGCGCGCTCCTGCTCCAGCAACTCCTTGCGCTGAGGGTCGACCCGGTACGTCGTGCTGTAGTACACGGGCACACCGTCCATCGCGTCGGAGTCGCGAATGGTCTTGGAGCAGTCCGCATGCCCGGACATGTCCTTGCGCAGACCGCAAGGCTCCCGCTCGGTGTACAGACCGGCGACCTTGTACTTGGGCTTCCCCTCGGCTTCCCTGCTGTTGTTGAGCTGGTCGACCCACTCCAGGATGTGGCCTTCCGAGTGCCGTGGACGCACGGCGTCCGAGGCGGCCGGGACCGAGGAGTCGATGATGTAGTGGCTCTCGCCGCGCTCGTCGACGACCTCCACCACCGCGTAGTTCTTGTCGGAGAAGTCCGGGGAGTTGCGCTCCGTCTCGTCCAACAGGTCCCTGAGGTCCTGCGGGGCGTTCTCCTTGGGGCGAGCCGAGGCTTCCCGTCGGGTGGATGCCACGGACTCGTGATGGTCGTGCGCCGGGTCGATCTTCTGACGCTTCTTGGGCGGGGCGTCGGCGTACGGATCGTTGTTGGGCGCGGGTTCCGGGCTCGCGCCCACCGCGTTGTTCGCGTGGAAGGAGTGGCTCATCCGGCCCAAGGTCGCGAGCGCGGCGTACCGGTCACCGTCGTTCATCTGCGACCACGCCGGGTCGAGATGACGGCGCAGATCGCTGTCCGTGAAGTTGGTCGCCGGCATCGAGACGTTGTCCCGGTGCGCCAGCAGCGTCTCCTTGTGTGCCTTCTTCGCCTCCGCCAAGGCGTTCTTGGCGTCGTTCAGTCGCTGCTCGGCATCCGCCCGCTCCGCCGGATCGGCCTTCTTCAGCGCCCTCTTGGCGCTGTCGGTCTCCTTCTTGGCGTCGTCAAGGGCCTGCTTGGCGTCGCGGATGTGCTGTGCGGACTCTGCATGCTGCTGCCGTCGATCCAGGGACTCCCGCAGCAGATTGTGCAAGGGGGAGGGGGCGGTGGGCGGGTTGCCCTGGAGCTCGGCCCAGGCCCGCATCTGCTGCTGGACCGGCGTCAGATCAATCCGCCGTACCGCGTGCTCCCGCCGGAGATCCTGCTGTGATTGATCCGGAGGGAGGTTGGCATGCTGCTGATCCGGGGCCTCCGGCTTGGGAAGGCTCTGGTTGCGCCGCTCGCGAGTGGCTTCCGCGCCGGGGTCGTTGGACCCGGGGGTCGCACCAGCCGGGCGCTGGCGCGAGGTGTGGTCCGTACCGGCGGGTGTGGTCTGGCCCTGGTTTTGCGCGGTGGGCTGGTGGGTGGTGTCGATGGGTCGACGGTTGGCGTCCAACGGGATCGCGAAGACGCCGTTGTTGCCGCTGTGGAGCGGGGTGGTGCTGCTCTGGCCCGTCTGCGGGTCGGCGTAGACGATCTGGCCGTTGTGGTTGACCACGTTCCAGGCGTGGGCACGGCCGTCGGCGTTCTGGGTGATGATCACGGCCTGTGAGCCGTGGCCCTCGTTGAGGAGGGCGGTCTCCAGGTTGTTGTACGCGTCGCGGCCGTCGCCGAAGTCGTCGAACTCGGTGCCCAGGGCGTTCTCGATACGGTCGCGGCCATTGGGCTCGGGCGTGTCGGCGGGGGTGCCGTCCTCATTCGGGCTGCGGCGGGCGGCGACCGTGGGGTTGCCCGCGTACGACTCGACGAACGCCAGTGCTCCGTCGGGGCAGTTGACGTCGCGACCGGACTCGTCGGGATTCTGGCCGCGCAGATCGTCGACCCAGGTGCCCTCGCGCGGGTCAGGGGCCTGCTGGAACGAGCCGTCCTCGTTGCGCGGGAAGCGCTCCTGCTGCGCACGGTTGTTGGCGTCGGTGGGGTCGTCGTAGCCATCCGGCGGACCGGAGGGGCGGGTGGCGGTGGACGGGAAGACCGGTTCCCTCGACTCCGCTTGCTGGTCGGTGTCGTGAGGGTCCTGGTCTTCCTGGGTGTCCTGGGTGTCGTGGGTGTCCTGGGTGTCCTGGGTGTCCTGGGTGTCGTGGGTGTCCTGGGAATCCTCAGGGGCTTGAGATTCCTGGCTGTCCTGCGTGTCCTGCGTGTCCTGTGTGTCCTGCGCGTGGTCGGGCTGCGGGCTGTCCTGGTCCGTCGCGTCCGAGTCCTGGGTCGCTTCCGAGTCCGGGGCCGTGGTGGAGTCCGTGTCCGGGGCGGTCTCGGATGCCTGGTCTGGGGCGGACTCCTGGGTGGTGTTCGTGTCCGGAGAGGTGTCCTCGTTCTGCGGTGATGTCGTCTCCGGGGTCGACGTCGTCTCCGGGGTCGACGTCGTCTCCGGGGTCGGCGTCGTTTCGGGGGTTGGCGTCGTCTCCGGAGTTGTGGAGGATTCCGGGGTCGTCGACGGCGGTGCCGTGTCGGTGCTGCCGTCGTTCGTGTGCTGTTCGGCGGTCGAGCCGTCGTTGTCGGAGGGCGCCTCGTCAGTGGAGGGCTCAGTGGACGGTTCAGTGGACGGCTCAGTGGACGGCGAGGTGTTGGACGGTCCGTCCGACTGATCGTCGGGAGTCGACTGATCCGTCGACGAGTCGGGACCCGGGCTGTTGTTGGTGTCCGGAGTGTTCTGGGGGGACGGTTGAGGCGTCGCCGGGGTCAGGAAGTACGGAGTGATCGGATTCCGATTGGCGTCCAGCGGGGTGTAGAAGACCTCTTGGGCGCCCAGGTGAATCGGATTCTCGCTGACGACGCCTGTTTGCGCGTCGACGAACAGCACCTGGCCGTTGTGGTTGACCGCGGCGAAGGCGTGGCCGCCACCGCCGGGCCAGTTGACGCCGATCACTGCTGCCGAGCCGTGCCCGGCCTGCGACAGCTCGTAGGCGATACGCGCATACGGGTTGGGATGGTCCATGCCCGCGTACGTGCTGGGTGCGCCGGCCCAACGCGCCTGGTTGTCGACCGAGTCGCGCTCCGCGGAGAAGGTGTTCAGGCTGCCGTCCGCGTTGAGGTCCAAGGTGCGCGGGGCGGACACCGTCGGGCGGCCGAACCATGTCTCGAGGAACGAGCGGGTGCAGTCCGCGCAGTTGTTGGACCGGCCGGGCACCCCCACGCCGCCGTCGTTCTGCAGACCCGCCCAGTTTCCCTGCCGCGGGTCCGCGTACACCTGCGGGGTGCCGTCGGGGTTCCTCGGGTGGGCGTTCTCGAGGTCCTGCTGATGGGCGGGGTCGGGTGTGGTCAGGCCTTCGAACGGGATGTTCAGGTCGTTGCGGATGTCCGAGAGGCTGTCTGCCTGGGGCGGAGACGGGGGCGCCGTGGGTTGCTCGGGCGCGCTGTCGTCAGCCGGGGGCTGGTTCTGATCGGGCGTCTGGTCGTTGGCGTCCGGCTGCTGATTGTCCGGCTGCTGATTGTCCGGCTGTTGGTTGTCCGGCTGTTGGTTGTCCGGCTGTTGGTTGTCCGGCTGTTGGTTGTCCGGCTGTTGGTTGTTCGGTGCCGGCATCCCCTGGTCGTTCGGCGTGGGACTGGGGGACTCGGCCGGTGACTGCTGGTCCGTCGGACGGTCCGTCGGACGGTTCGTCGGCTGCTCGCCGCGGGGCGGCGTGGTCGGACGCCCAGGCGTCTCGGTCCGCGGAGTTTCGGTACGCGGAGTCTCGGTACGCGGCGTGTCAGTGCGTGGTGGTGTGGTGGTGCGGCCGGGCGTTTCGGTACGCGGTGTGTCGGTGCGCGGCTGCGTGGTCGGGCGGCTCGGTGTCTCGCTACGCGGCGTCGTGGTGCGCGGTGTCGATGCGGGACGGTTCTGCTGGGTGTCCCGCGAGGGCGTCGTCGGCCTGGTGCTCGGCTGTTCCGTACGCGGCGTCGTGGCGCCGGGCGTGGTGGCCCGCGGTGTCGTCCTGGGGTTGCCTGCCGCCGGCGCCTGCGTCGGGATGGGGCCGGCTGCCGGTGGTGGCATGGCACCCGGGTTCGACGTCGATGGCGTCGCGGACGACGGGGCCGGCTGCTGCGGGATGCCCGCCTCACCGTGCTGCGTACCGGGGGCCGGGGGCGCCGCCGTGGCGCCGTTGCCCATGAGGCCCATGTCTTCGTCGTCCGGGTTTTGCCGGGTCGGTGTCGACGGTGTCGGCGCGTGGCCCTGACCAGGGCTGGGGCTTGCGGTGGGCGTGTGGCCGGGCATGGCGCCGCTCGGCATGGAGCCGCGGCCGCTGCCCTGGTTCTGGTTGTCGTTGTTGTTGCCGTCGTTGTTGCCGTCGTGGGGGTCGCCCGGCATGGGGCCCTGGGCCGGTGCGGGCATGGTGGTGGCCGAGTCGCGGTCGACCTGGTGCACGCCCGGTTCGGGGCGGGAGTTGTCGGGAGCCGGGGCCGGTGCGGCCTCGGGGCGGTCCGTCTCCGGCGGCGGGGATGGCATGGGCGCGGGCTCGGCGTTGCGCGGGTCCGGGATCGACGCGCCCTGCTCCGGGGTGTGGACGTCGGCGCCTTCCGGGCGGCTCGGGCGAGCGCTGTCCGGAGTGGTGTCCGGTGCCGGGGAGCCATCGACATCCGGCGTGGTGCCCGGTCCCTCGTTGGGCGAGGAGGGGGAGGGTACGGACGGCTCGTTGCCCGGTGCCGTGATCGGCGGGGCGTCCGGAGTGCTGTCCGGACGGGCGGACTCGGGGGTGGTGTCGGGGGCCGGTCCGCCCTGGACGTCCGGCCTCGTCGTGGTGGACGGCGTGGACGAGTCCGGAGACGAGTCGGGGGTGGACGAGTCGTCTCCCGGAGAACGACCGATGCTGTCGTTGTAGGCCTGGGTACCCACGTCGAAGGGGCTGGGCGAGTCGGAGCCACGGCTCGGTGAGGACGAGGGCGACGAGGGGTTCGACGAGGGGTTCGACGAGTCCGGGCTGCCGGTGCTGTCCGTGCCGCTGTTGGACGGCGTACTCGAGGAAGAGGAGGGCGAGCTCGAAGCCGACGGGCCATCGGACGACGAGGACGGGTTCGACGACGAGGACGGGCTCGACGAAGAGCTGTCCGAACCGCCCGACGAAGAGCTGTCCGAACCGCTCGACGGAGTCGAGGACGACGGACCGCCGATATCCGGCGCCCTGCGCCCGGAGTCGCCGCTACTCGAACTCGGCGAACTGCTCGAACTCGGCGACGAACTACTGGAACTCGGGGAGTTGCTCGACGAGCTGCTGTCGTTCGATGAAGAGCTGGAAGAGCTGGAAGAGCTGGAAGAGCTGGACGAGTTGGACGAGCTCGGCGAGTTCGACGAATCGGAGGAGCTGGGGGAGTTGTTGGACGAACTGCTGTCGTTGGAGGAACTGCTGTCGTTGGACGAGCTGCTGTCGTTGGACGACGAGTTGTTGTTCGACGACGAATCGTTGGAGTTCGACGAGCTGTCGTTGCCGGAGTCCGACGAGCCGTCGCCGCCGTCGTTTCCGCTGTTGGTCAGCCCGTCGCGGGCGCCACGCCCCGCGCGGGAGCCGGCGCCGTCGCGCAGCGACTCGCCGAAGGTGGAACCGGAATTCTTCAGGGCCTCCTTGCCCTCTTCGTAACCCTTCTTGGCGGTGCGGCCCAGGTCGTAGCCCGACTGCTTGCCGAAGTTCTGCTCGACGGTCTGGGCGACCAGGTCGGAGACCATGGCTTCCAGAGCGGAGACAAAGGGTTCCTTGGCGGTCTCCAACACCGCCTGCAAGATCTGTTGGGCTATCTCCTTGAGGAGTTTGCGCAGGATCATCCGCGTGGCGGCGACCGCGCCCATCGCGCCGAGTTCGGACAGGCCCAGGGTGAACGGAGCGGCGGCCTGGGCCGCGGCGATCTCGATCGCCAGGATGATCAACTGGGCGATCACCGCCACTTTGAGCCCGATGATGAGCATCGCCGCGGCGTCCATGCATATGGCGATCAGCTCGGCGCCCTGGCGGGCGTCGTCGAAGTAGCCCGAGCCGCCGGCGAACTTGTCCCAGGTCTTGTTGAAGCCCTCGATGGAGTCACCGGCGTTCTCGGCGAGGACGTTGCCGGCGGCGCTCATGCCACGGGCCTGGAGGGCCTCCACATCAGCGGCGAACTGGCGCCAGGTATTGGCGCACTCCATCATTTTGTCTTCGTTGCCTGTGGGCCATTCGAAGCCACACATCTCGAGAACCCACTCAAGTGCGTTCGGCAGCATCAAAGCCACGACGAAGTCCCCCGTTGTCGCCCATGTAGTTCGTGTTGCCCCGGCCCTGTGGGCCGAGTGATCCCATCCGCCTCACCGCCGGCGGAAGGGTCCCCTGCTTCTCTGCTGCTGTCGGAGGCGCCATTCGGAGCCTCGTGAGTGCTCAACCGGCTTGCGTCGGCGCAGAGCCATGCCCATGCCAGAGCCTACCCAACGGTCTTTCTGATCCCTGAACTCTGGTGTGTCACAGTGCTGTAGCAGACACCCGGTCCAAAGCCGTCCAGCCGTCCAGTCGTCCAGCCGTCCCGCCGTCAGGCGGCCGCCCTAGCCATTGCGTCGGCGCAGACTCCGGTACAGATCGATCGCGGAGTCCGGCGGAAAGTTGGGTACATAAGTGACGGCTCCGTCGCTTTTGGAGATCACCATGTGACTGCCACCCAACGGCGCCTGAGTGCCGGGCGGCGGTGGGGGCATGACGGCGTGGACGAGGAAGCCGATGTCGAACTCCGTCACGTACAACGGCGCCGGGTTTCCTTCCAGGTCCAGTACTTCGAATCGGGCGCGAGCGGCAGCCAATGCCTCATCGGCAGTGGTGGGGACGGGCTGTACCGGTTCCGGCGCGTCGGGATGCGACACGGACTCTCTCCTGTCAGTGAAGGGGCGGCTGTGGGCCAGGCGGGGTCATGCGGTAGGACTTGCGCTTGGTGCGGGGCAGTCGGCAGTCGGTAGTCGACAGTTCGGAAGTCGGACGCCGGTCGCCGCACGCCCCCCGTGGTGCGGGCCGTGTCACCCGACGGACTTCAGAATGTGCACCTCGCCGCCGAACTGGTTCTCCGGCTTCTGCTCCTTGACCAGAGCGTCGTTGAAGTCCTCGTTCTCCTCGTGGTTCTTCGCCATCCGCTCCAGCGCCTTGCCGATTTCGTTGAGCTTGGTGGCAAGGTGCTCCATCGAGTCCGTCATGCCGTCGCGCAGGCCTTCGTAGACCACGCCGAACTTCTCACCGAGCTCGTCGTCCCCCCACGGCGGGGTGCCTTCCTTGTCGCTGAAGGTGGTCAGGCCCTTCCAGGCGTCCTGGGCGACACTCGCGAACGTCGTCTCCTTCGGCGCTGCGCCTCCGCCGCCTCCACCGTCACCCTGCGCGGCCAGGCCGTTCTTCAGCTTGGTGGTCGCCTGGTAGAAATCCCTGCCGATGTCGGAGAAGTTCTTCCCCTCGGCCTTCAGCGTCGCCGGATCGCTCTTGAAGCCGTCGCCCATGACTGATTCGCCCCCGTTCACCAACCGGCGTCATCGCGATGCCGGTTCACGTCCGTTCCCTATCTGTGCCAGCGTACCCAGAGGCACTGACAAGCCCTCAACCCCTGGGTTTCACGGTGCTGTCCCGAGAGCACCCGGCCGATCACCCTCCGAGACGAAGTGATCACCGTGTTCGGGGCAGCCGATGTCGAACCCGCGCACCGAAACGGCGTCTGGGTGCCGTCGGGCCCGGGGCCACCGAAGAAGGGGCGGGCCATTTCGAGGGCCTCCCCCTCGTCCACCGGTAGGCGGTGCGCCGGCGAGAGGGCTCGAGCCTCCGTGGGCACGGGCCCTTGGCCCGTATCCGGCCCCGGGCTCAACCCCGGTGTCCGGCCCGCCCCCGCTTCTTCGGCCCCGTGACCAGGTTGGTCGACGGGCCGTCGCGCTCGGCGCGCTCCTTCTGCTCTTCCTCGTCCCGCTTGCGCTGCCACTGCTCGCGCTGCTCGCGCTCAGCCTCGCGGTCCTCCATGGTCTGCGACTCGGCGGCGCGTCGGATCTCCGTCATGCGGTCGCCCAGCGCGTCCATGTAGCGCTCGTTCTTGATGGCGTCGGTCATTCCCATACGTCCCGACAGGATGCCCTGGGCCATCTCCTGGAGCGGCCCGTTCACATTGGGGTTGTGGGCCAGAGTGCGCAGCGCCATGTGGAGGCTGTGAGCCTGCTCTGGTTCCTGCGCGACGTCCATCAACTCGGAGTCGTCGATCTCCCGCTCGCCCGGTCCCGGTCCGCTTCCCCGCCTGTTGGTCATGAGAACCCCCTTCGAGCCCAGAGGGCCCTTCTCGCACACCGAACGCGGCTTTCGCACTCGCTTCAGCCTGCTACTACTGTCGATGAGCTTAACCAGCCGATCGTTCGGACCGTCAACCACCTCCACACAGTGTGCGGTCCGTCGGTTCGTCGACCGGCATCAGAGGTGGGGTGAGGCGGGGGTGCCCCGAGCCGCAGGCTGCCGACCCCGTCGAGGATCTTCTCCCAGGACGCGACATGGCGGCTCGCGGTGATGAGGTCGCGCAGGCACCGGTCGAGGGGGGTGCGCTCGGTGGTCGGCCGGGACGCCCGGCCAGGGCAGCGCGGAATGCCGGGCGGTGAGGATCTCGCTGGTGGCGGTCGGCGCGGACCTACCGATGCCCAGCGGCACACCCGCCCCTCCGGCGACGGCTAGGGGCGGGTCTCGGTGTTCACCCGCAGACGCAGCTCGTCGAGCGGGATGCGCTCACCGGGCGCGGAGTGGTTCAGGCCGGGAACGAGTTCGCGTGCGCCGACGCACAGGACGGCCTTGACGATCCCGGCGATCCCGGCGATCACGGCCGAGTCCTCCAGATGACCGATGTTCGTCTTCACCGACCCGACCAGGAGCGGGGCGTCCTTCGTACGGGCCGCGCCCAACGTCGCACCGAGCGCCGCGGCTTCGACCGGGTCGCCGACCCGCGTGCCCGACCCGTGCAGTGCGACGCACCGGACCTGGCCCGGCCCGACGCCAGCGTCGGCACAGGCCGCGAGGAGCACCCCCTCCTGCGACGCACGTCCCGGCGTCGGCAGCGTCTCGGTCGCACCGTCGTCGTTCAGGGCACTGCCGCGGACGACGGCATGGATGCGGTCGCCGTCCCGGACGGCGGCTTCCAGGAGCTTGAGGACGACGAACCTGCCGCCCGCGCCCCGGACGTAGGCGTTCGCGCGGGCGTCGAAGGTGAAGCAGCGTCCGTCCGCCGACAGCGCCCCGGCCCGCTCCAGGGCCACGGTGCTCTCCGGCGCGAGGATCAGGTTCACACCACCGGCCGGAGCCAGGTCGGACTCACCGTTCCGCAGGCTCGCGCGCCGCCAGGTGCACGGCGGCCAGCGACGACGACTGCCCGGTGTCCACCACCAGACCCGGCCCGTTCAAGCCCAGCGCGTAGGAGACCCGGTCGAGGAAACCGCCGCGCGCCGGACCCCGGCCGCGCCGATCGATGATCGCGTCACCGCCGCCGCGCAGCAGCCGCCGGAACGCGTCCGGCCCGTGCGCCTGTGCGGGACCGGCAGCCGATCCCGACGACCGCGACGGCGACCGCGACCGCGACCGCGACCGCGACGGCGCGGGAAGGGAGAGCACGCATGCCATGGCCGGCGCAGTCGATCGTTGAAGCAGCCCGGTGTTCTTGCCGGATCGGTGGGTCACGCGGACGGGGTGCGGAGCCGTTGCGAGGACGGTCCACACCCCATTGCCCTGTCATCCGCTACTGCGCGCTGCTCACCGGACTGCTCGGGTGCACCTCGCGTTCGATGCGCGGCATGATCTCCTGGAGGTAGATCTTCTGGATGGCGTCGCCGGAGCCGTGGGCCTCCCAGTGCGTGCGGCTCGCCCAGCGCTCGACGAGGACGAAGCGGCCCTGGTCGTCCTCCGACTGGTACGCCTCCCAGTTGACGCAGCCGTCCTCGGCGAGACACAGGGGGCGCATCCGGGCCAGGGCGTCGGCCACCGGCGCGATGTCATCGGGCTCGGGGACGTGGACGACGACGATGAGGTCGAACATCACTGCTCCTTGGCGTGAGGGGAGCCGGCTCAGCCGGCGAGGGCGTTACGGGCGACCGTGGGAAGCCACTGGGCGATCGGGGTGAAGTGGTGGCCGAGGGCCGCCGCCCGGTCGCTCGACATACCGAAGTCGGCCGGGCAGGAGAACGGGGACAGGTCGGGGTCGCCGGAGGGGTCCTCCTTCTCGATCACGTCGGCCGTGAGTCCGGTCGCGCTCTCCACCGCGGCGCAGACGTCGTAGACATCGGCGGTGTCCGGAGAGGCGACGTTGACCGCTCCGGTGGCGTCGCAGAGGGCCGCCCAGGCGAGGAAGCCGGCGGCCTCGTCGGCCCGTACCAGCGAGGTCCGACCGGGCGCCGTGTGGGCGACGACGGGCCGCCCGGCCCTGATGCGGTCGAGGTGGAACTGCAGACGGCCGGTGAAGTCGCCTTCCGCGGCCAGGACATGGGCGACCCGGGCCAGCAGCACCGGCGTCTTCGCGCGGCGGGTCAGCGCGGCCTCGGCCTGGCGCTTTCCCTCGCCGTAGTGGGCGTCCAGGTAGCCGGGTGCGTTCCAGGGCAGGTCGGTGTCGAAGTCGTAGTCCGCCGGGTCGAGTTCCTCCTCGCGGGCCCGGGCACTGAGCGGCGGGGCCTGGAACCGCCAGCGGAAGGTGTCCCTGTTGTACACCTCGATGGTGCTGGTCATGACGATCTTCCCGGCCCGTTCGCCGAACGCCTCGCACGCCTCCACGGCGGCGTTCGGCGTGTAGCACATCTGATGGACCACCGCGTCGAACCGCTGCCCCGCCACCGCGGTGGTCAGCTCTCCGGGGGCGTTGACGTCGGCGCGCAGCCGCCGCACCGCGTCGCCGAAGGAGTCGGGGGTCTGCCCGCGATTGACCAGGGTGACCCGATGCCCGTCGTCCAGCAGTTGTCGGACCAGCACCTTGCCGAAGTACCGGGTGCCCCCGATGACGCAGATGTCAGACATTCTCCCTCACCTTCTCTTCGTTCTCCGTGTCTTCCGGGGCCTCGGTCCCCGGAGTCTCCTCGGTCGCGCCGGAGTTCCGGCCGCTCAGGCAGACGAGTGCGCAGCCCGCCGCCAGCAGGGCCGCGACGTACCAGTTGCCACCCGCCACACCGAGGGAGCGCGACAGGTCGAACAGGACCCCCGCGGCGAGGGAGCCGACCATGTTCCCCGCGCTGCGGAAGAAGTGCATCGCGCCCATGGCCTTGGCCAGCCGGTGCTCGGGAACCCTGCGGGCGATCCAGAGGTCGAACGACGGCACGAAGAGGATCTCTCCGAGCACCACCGTCAGACAGCCGACCACCACCCAGGGAGCGGTGCGACCGGCCCCGAAGGCGACGAACGCGGTGGTCATTCCGGCCAGGCCGACGGCCATGACCGCCCCCGGGCTGAACCGCTTGTTGAACAGCTTGAACAGCGGGTACTGGAGCACCAGGATGCTCAGCCCGGTGATCCAGAACGGCGCGGACGGGGCCCATCCCGGGACGTATGCCGCCATGTGCAGGGGGATACCGACCACGAAGCCCAGGGACAGGAACCAGAACGCGGCGGACAGCAGGAAGTATCGGGTGGCGCCGCGTACCTCGATGCCCTTGAACGCGGTCAGACTGAACAGCGGAGCGCGGCCGCCCGTGGCCTTCGGCGCACGCTCGAAACCCTCTCGGGGAATCAGTGCCGAGGTGATCAGGCAGAAGCCGATGAAGAACGCGAACACCACCGAGAACAGGGTCCGCAGCTCCACATGCGCCAGCACCGCGCCCAGCAACGCGCCACCGAAGAGGCCGACCTGCCCCGCCATCTGGAACGCGGAGAACGCCTTGGGCCGTTCCTCCTCGGGAAAGGAGACCAGGACGTTCTTCAGTCCGGGGAAGGAGACCCCTGAGCCGAAGCCGATGAAGAACGCGAGCACGCTGTACGCGAGCACGCCGTCGGTGAACCCCATGAGCCCGAGGGCCACGGCTTCCAGCGCCGTACCGAGGAACACGCCCCCGCGGACACCGGCGCGGGCCGCGATCCCCTCGTAGCAGAAGGTGGCGAGCAGGCGGCCGACGTACGTCATACACATGACCACGCCCGCCCAGAACCCGCTGTCGGTCCCGCCGAGGGTGGCGACGAGTACGGGGAACCAGATGTAACTGCCGGTATTGGCCAGGAGGATGCCGCCGACGACACCCATGAGTGCGCGCTTGCGTTGCCTGATCAAGACTCCTCCTTCCGGTCCGTCCCCGCGGCACGCAGCTCGGCGATGGTGCGCACGACGGCCTGCCGGTCGATCGGCACGCCCCGGATGACCGTGCTCAGCGGGAGGGCGGACAGCGGCCGGCCCGGAGCGTGCAGGTTGTAGGTGGCGGCCGCGCCGACGCGCAGTGGATGGCTGCCGTGGGTGTCGCCGCTCAGCTCGTCGAAGTAGCGGCGGCCCCCGATCGTCGCCTGGTGCCGCAACGGCCCCTCGAGCGAGGCGTCGTCGCCGCGCAGCAGGTCGAGTTCGCTCAGGAGGGAGTAGCCGTGGTACGCACCCGTGTTGCCCGAGTCGGTACCGATCAGCAACGTGCCCTCGCGGAGGGTGGACAGGGCGTTGCGGCGCATGTCGGCCAGCGCTGCCGTGCGGGTCTCCTGGCAGCCGTACTCGATGCCGTAGGGCTTCTCGATGCCCTGGGAGAACTCCAGGTTGCGGAGGTCCTGGGTCTCGGCGAAGCCCTCACGCCCGTACTCGGCCCGGAACTCCTCGCCCGTCATGATCATGGTGCGCAGGCCGGCCAGGGTGGAGACGAACCGGGCACCGTCGAACTCCTTCCAGTCGGCCGCGTCGAGCGTCCGGTCCCGCACGGTGTGGGCGAAGAGGCGGAAGCCGCACTCGTAGGCCCAGCGGGTCTCCTGGAGGGTGTTGCAGTCGATGACGGCGGTGATGCCGCGCTCGGCGGCGATCCGGGCGGAGAACTCGAGAACCCGCCGGGACAGCCGGGAGAACTTCACCGGGCTGCCCGGCTGTTCGGTGCCGTCCGTGAACATCACCTTCAGGAAGGTACCGCCGCGTTCGACGTTGGAACGTATCGCGTGTTCGAGATCGGTCTCGGTGGCGATGATGTGCACCGGGGCCGGGAACTCGACGCCGTGGCCGGTGAGGCCGGCGGCATTCGTCATCGCGGTGACCGCGTAACCGCAGTGCACCAGCTCGGGGTAGGGCAGTGCCGATTCCGCGCGGCCCCGCTCCCAGGCCTCCTTGACCAGCGGGAATCCGAACATGTCGACGACGTGGGTGACTCCGCTGTACAGGTACTGCAGCGCGACGATACGGGGGTCTTCCAGCGAGTCGTCGAAGTTGGCGGGAAGGCCCACGTGGGCGTGGGTCTCGACGAGGCCCGGCCACAGCTCGGGCGTGGCGAGGTCGTCGGCCTTCCGCTCGGCGACGGGCCGGATGCGGGAGAAGTGCCCGTCCTCGACGGTGACCTCGAAGACCTCCGTCGGGTCCAGCTCCGGAATCGCGACGCGTGTCATCGGGCGACCTGCACGGAGATCGTGAACTCGATGTCGTTCAGGGCCGCCTGGACGCGCCCGGCCGCCTCGTCCCGGTCCTGGCCGGTGAAGATGAGGTGGCCGAGCCAGTCGAAGTTGCTCTTCGACAGGCGCGAGACACGACGGCCCGGCTTGGCGTAGGCGAGGGCCTCGACGAAGCCCGGGGCGTCCTTGATCCGGTCGAAGCCGATGGAGACCAGCTCGCCCTCGACCGGGGAGCCGAACCAGTGGCCGCTGGCGATGACGTCGCCGGGGATCGGCAGCTCGGGACGCTCGCCGAGGGCCTGGCGGATCACCTCCAGGTAGGCGTTGACGCCGCTGGAGAGCTCCATCAGCTGCGGCACGATGCCGCCCGTGAGCCGGCCGTTGACCTCGCACAGCACCGGACCGTCCGCGGCGAGGAAGTACTCGGCGTGGATGAAGCCGAAGTCGATGCCGAGGCCCTTGAGGACCTGCTCGTTCATCGCGTACAGCTCGTCCTGGAGCGGGTGGCCGCGGAAGTAGGTCAGGCCCATCTCGATGAAGTACGGGAAGCCGCTGAGATTGCGGTCCGTGATGCCGAGGTTGACGATCTCGCCGCCCTGGAGCACACAGGCCTCGACGGAGACCAGCTCGCCCTCGACGAACTCCTCGACCACGATGTCCGGGATACGGGTGACTCCGCGCCCGTAGTCGGCGACCGACGCCAGCTCCGCGAGGTACGCGGCGAGCTCCTCCTCGTCGCGGAGCAGCAGTACGTGCAGGCTCGCGGTGCCGTCGGAGGGCTTCACCACGCACGGGAAGCCGATCTCCCGGACCGCGGCCTCCATGGCGTCGCCGGACGTGGGCTCGGCGACGTGCACGAACCGCGGCTGACGCACGTCGGTGTCCCGCAGGGCGAGCCGGGTGCGGTGCTTGTGGCGGGCGTTGAGGGCCGCGTCGACGCTCATGCCCGGCAGGCCGAGGGAGCGGGCCACCGACGCGGCGTGGACCGTGTGGTACTCGCTGTAGGTCATGACGCCGTGCACCGGCTTCGCCGCGTGCACCTCCTTGGCGAGCCGCTCCAGGTCGTCGATGGAGAACACCGTCTCGCTCTTGATCACCTCGCACCGGGGGTGCGCGAACGCGGCCTCGGCCAGCGGCGAGGCGCCCAGGTAGAAGTCGGGGTCGGCGGACACGAAGGTCACGTCGTGCCCGAGCTCCAGGGCGTTGGCGATGCCGGCGATGCCGTTGGGGTTGCATTCGATCATGAGGATATGCATGGGAAGTTCCTTGTCTTCAGGGGGTTTCGGGGCGATTGCAGTAAGACGGGCGAGGGTCAGCGGGTGCGGCCGCCGACGGGTACCGGACCCGAGGCGCCGGTGCGCATCCGGGTCACCGCGGTGCGCACGGCGGGCAGATCGAAGCCGAGGCGGGCCATGACCTCGTGGTGGTCGCCGCCCTCGGAGGGCCAGTCGTGGCCCGCGTTCACACCCGCCACCTCGCATCGGGGCAGCAGCAGCGCGAGCGCTTCGGCCACTCCGCCCTGACCGCGGTGTTCCTCGACGACGACGAACCGGGTGTGCCGCTCCGCCAGTTCCGCGGCCGCCTCGGCCAGGTGCTCGTGGTCCAGATAGGTCAGATGTGCGTGGGAGGCCCCGGTGGCGGCGCGGGCGGCCAGCGACAGGCGGGTGCCCTCCTCGCCCACCGACACCAGGCAGACGTCGTCGGGGTCCGCCTGGAACTCCCAGTTGACCAGGGGCGGTTCACCGCCGGGCAGGTCGAGCGACTCGTACGCGGCGTTCCGGCCCGTACGGATGTAGTGCGGCCTGCCGCTGCGCGCCGCGGACCGGACCACCGCACGCATCTCGGCCTCGCCGTAGGGAGCCGCGATGGTCACGCCGGGAACGCTGCGGAGCACCGCGAGGTCCTCCAGGCAGTGGTGGGTGGTGCCGAACCAGGCACCGGAGACGCCCGCGTAGGGTGCCACGACGGTGACGCCGGCGTTGAGGTAGCCCAGCGTCAGCTTCAGGCTCTCCGCGGCCCGCAGCGCCGCGAAGGGGGCGAACGTGCTGACGAACGGCCGGTAGCCGCCGGCGGCCAGTCCCGCCGCCATGTCGACCATGGCGCCCTCGGCGATGCCCACGTTGAAGAACCGGTCCGGGTGCGCGGTCTGGAAGGGATGGTTCTTGCCGCCCAGGTCCGCCTCCAGGCAGACGAGTGAGGTGTCCTCGGCGGCGAGGGCGGTCAGCTCGTCGCGGTAGGCGTCACGGCCGGAGAGAGTCATCGGATCGCTCGCTTCCACTTCGCGGCGCGCGCGCCGTCGATGGTCACGTAGTGGGAACCCGCCTTGCCCTCCACGGCCGGCACGCCCTTGCCCTTGACGGTGTGGGCGACGACGGCGAGCGGGCGGCGGGCGGCCGACCGGTCCCTGGCGAACAGCTCGGTCAGGGCGGCCGGATCGTGCCCGTCGACCTCCGCGACCTCGAACCCGAAGGCGGCGAACCGCTCGGTGAGACCGGGCAGCGGTGAGATGTCCGCGACCAGCCCGTCGTTCTGCCCGCCGTTGCGGTCCACGACCAGCACGAAGTTGCCCAGTTCCTGCGCCGCGGCCACCTGGCAGGTCTCCCAGACCAGCCCCTCCTGGAGCTCACCGTCACCCGCGACGGCGATGCCCAGGCCGCTTCGTCCGCCGATCCGTTGGGCCAGGGCCCAGCCCGCCGCGTACGGGACGCCGTGACCGAGGCTGCCGGTGGGGAAGCGGACGCCGGGCACCTTGGGGCCCGGATGGCCGGTGTAGGGCTGCCCCGCCCGGCCGTACAGCGGCGCGGGGTTCTCCGGCAGTACGCCGCTGACGTGCAGCGCGGCGTACAGGCCCGCGGCGGCGTGCCCCTTGCTCAGCACGACCTCCGTGCCGTCCGCGGCCAGGGCCCGGTGCAGGGCGGCGATCAGGATGTCGAGCACCGACAGGCTGCCGCCCAGATGGCAGCCGCGCTCGGACGCCGCCATGTCGACGACCAGCCGCCGGGCCTCCAGGGCTCGTTCGGCCAGCGTCGAGGCGAGTACCTCGGCGTCGGTGGGACCGTCGAGCACGGCAGTCATCGGCCGCTCCCTTCCGGAAGGGCGAACCAGCGGTTCACCGCGTCGGCGAGCAGCGCCCGGGCGGCGCGGTACTCCTCGCCGCCGATCCGCTCCTCGTCGGTGTGGTCGAGGGCGGAGTCGCCCGGCCCGTACGCCACCATCGGCACGTCGTGCCAGGTGGTCGCCAGGGTGTTCATGTCCGACGTCCCCTTCTTCACCACGAAGCGGGGCTTGATCCCGGCCTCGGCGAAGGCCCGGGTGAACGCCTTGGCCAGTGGGCCCGAGCGGCCACCCTTGTGGCCCGGGGTGGCGCGCAGCGCCTCGATGTCGACACCGTCACCGGCGTGGTGGAGCGCGGCGCTGCGCAGCGCCGCGAGATCGACCCCCGGCGGCACCCGGAAGTTGAGGATTCCGTGCGCCCGGTTGCGCTCCCGTCCGGGCTCGCACCGGATGTCGATGACCGCGCTGAGCGCCTCGGGCGCCTGCTCGAGCACCGACGCGCGGATCTCGGCGAGGGCGCGGGCCAGGCGGTCCGGGGCCGACACCGCGTCCTGGCCGGCCGAGTGTCCGGTGGGCACCGAGGCGGTCACCGCCAGTTTGAAGAGCCCGAAGTAGCCGAGGGTCAGCTTCCCCGAGCCGCTGGGCTCGCCGATGACGACCGCGTCGGCGGGATAGTGGTCCCGTACGTGGAACGCCCCCTTCGAGGAGGAGATCTCCTCCTCGACGGCGCCGACCACGACCAGTTGACCGTCCTCGGGTATCGCCGCGTCCGTCAGCACCTCGAGGAAGGCGGCGAGGCTGCCCTTGGCGTCGACGCTGCCGCGCCCCCACAGCTCACCGTCGCGCCACTCGGCGGGCCAACGGTGCGGGACGGTGTCGAGGTGGCCCAGGAGCAGCAGCCGGCGGGAACCGGTGCCTCGGGTGGCGACGAGGTTGCCCGCCGGGTCGATGCGGGCCTCGATGCCCCGCTCGCGGCACCACTCGGCGAGACAGGAGGCGAGTTCCGCCTCGTCGCCGGAGACCGAGGGCACACAGACCGCGCGAGTGAGCAGGGCGAGGTCGGCGGCGGGCTCCCTGGTGCGCCAGAACCGGGTCCACCTGGACGCCTCGCTCATGGTGTGCGGGCCGGTGATCGCCACATCGGCGCCGCTGTCCTTCAGGGCGATCTCGGCCGCGCGCACCTTCTGGCGCATGCGCCCGCCGGCGTACCGTGCCCCGTCGCCCGGGTAGGCGTCGCGCAGCGTCGAGTCCGGGGCGTGCGGGTCGGTCAGCAGTCCCGCGGTGCCGGTGACCAGCCGGAGGTGGTCGGCGTCCAGGGCGACCGCGAGCACCGCGGCCAGTACGTCGGCGTCCACGTTCAGCGGAGCGCCGCCGTCCCGGTCCGCGACCGGCGGGGACAGGCAGACCACGTCGTACGCGTCGAGCAGGGCGTTCAGCGCCGCGGTGTCGGCATCGGCGGGTACCCCCGCCCGGTGGTCACGGATCACGACGGGGCGGTCTTCGGCCGACAGCGCCTTCAGCGGGCGGTTGGCCCGGCCGACGACCAGGCCGCCCCGCGCGGCGACGGCCGTGAACACTCTCAGGCCCTGGGCCCGCAGGCCGCGTTCCACGGCGGGCAGGGTGACCCGCTCGTAGGCGTCGACGAGGTGGTCCATCTCCTCGGCAGGGCAGTAGCGCACCACGTCGCCGTTGGTCAGCCGGAGCGTGGGGACCGGGCGGTCGATCGCCGCGTAGTGGCGTTCGATGCCGGTGGCCCCGCCCGCTACCAGGAGGACCCGGGCGCCGCGGGCGACCACGTCGGCGATCTCCTTGTGGATGGCCTCGCGGTCGAGCGTCGCACTGCCGACCTTGATGACGTACAGCGGTCGGGTCATGGCGACACCGCCGTGATCGGCAGCCCGGCCGCCTCGTCGAAGCCGTGGATGAGGTTCATGGCCTGGATGGCCTGGCCCGCCGCGCCCTTGATCAGGTTGTCGAGGGCGGCCACCGTGACGCACTGACCGTCGCGGACGGCGACCGCCACTTCCGCGACGTTGGAGCCGGTGACGGCCTTGAGCATGGGGAAGTCCTGCGGCGCCTTGGGCGCCGGGCGGACCCGCACGAACTGCTTGCCGACGTACGCCTTGGCGTAGGCGCGCTTGACGTCGAGGGCGGTGACTCCTGACCGCAGCTCGGAGTAGGCGCTCACCATGATGCCGCGCGAGACGTCCATGCTGTGCGTGGAGAACCGCAGATCGACCGCGGCGCCCGTGAAGTCGGCGAGGGCCTGCTGGACCTCCGGCGCGTGCCGGTGGCCGTGCAGCTTGTGCACCCGGAAGTTGCCACTGCGCTCCGCCGGCTGCTCGCCGCTGCCGCGGCCGCCGCCGGTGGACCCGGTCTTGGCGTCGACCACCACCCGGTCGGCGACCAGCGGAGCGGCGCCGGCGAACAGCGGGTACAGGGCGTAGACCGTGGTGACGGCCATGCACCCGGGCAGGCTGACGAACCGGCTGTCGGGGATGCCGGGGCTCAACTCCGGTACGTAGTAGGCGAAATCCTCCAGTGGCGGGTGGGCCGCGGTCCTCGGGTAGTGCCTGCCGACCGCCTTCTCGTCGCGCAGCCGGAAGTCACCGCCCAGGTTCAACACGCGCTTGGCCCGGTCGGCGACCAGCGGCAGCTGCTCGGGCAGTGCGCCGGTGGGCAGGCAGCCGAAGGCGACATCGACGGTGTCGGTGTCCGCGAGCTCGGCCAGCGGTCGGAACGTGAGGCCGGACGCCTTGGGGTGGTTGCGCAGCCAGGGGTGGCCGCTGCCGACGGTCGTGCCCGCGGCGCGCTCCGCCGAGAGGAACGCGAGTTCCACGTGCGGGTGCTCCAGGAGCAGCCGGATCACCTCGCCGCCGGTGTAGCCGCTGGCTCCGAGGACGGCGACGCGGATCTTCTCGTGCGCTGCGTCAGCCAAGGCGGGCCGCCTTGTCGTAGGGACGGCTGTAGTCGCGGGTCTCGACGAGCTTGCGAATGGCGTCGGGACGACGGGCGACCTTCCGGAAGGCGTCGGCGTAGCGCAGGATCCGCTCGTACTCCACCGGGGAGCGCAGCTCGCGGCACAGGACGAGGGTGCTGTCGAGCATGCCGAGGGTGACCGGGAAGTCCTCGGGCCGGTGGTCGCGCACGGCGCCGGGGTTGAGGGTGAACGGGTAGCCGTTTCCGAAGCCGTCCCGGTGCTGGAAGGGCAGGTGGCACGGGATCGGGGTGTTCTGCCACTCACGGGCCGGGACGCCCTCGGCGACCAGGAGTTCGTGCACGGCCTCCTTGACCGCGAACACCGGTATGTCGCCCAGGCCCACGGCCTCGGGGTGCAGGGTGGTGCGGTACATGTTGTACGCGTGGACGTGTCCCTCGGGTACGTGCGGCGGGGTGAACAGGCCGGTCCCGCTCAGGGCCTCGCCGAGCAGCGCGGCATTGCGTGCCCGGATCTCGTCGTAGTACGGCAGCCGCTTGAGCTGGCTGGCGCCGAAGGCCGCCGCGACCCACGACATGCCGTAGTCGATGCCGTGCCGCTCCAGGTAGGCCAGGGCCCGGTCGTAGCCCTCCTCGGAAGCGAAGAACGCGATGCCCCCCTCGCCGCCGAGCGGGAAGTTCTTGTCGGCCATCAGGCTCTGGCCCGCGGCGTCTCCGATGGAGCCGGCCACCTGCGCACCGACCTTGGCGGAATGGGCGTGCGAGGCGTCCTCGACCAGGGCGATGCCGTGCCGGTCGGCGAGGGTGCGCAGGGCCGACACGTCGGCGGGCAGTCCGTGCACGTGCACCGGCATGAGCGCGCGGGTGCGGTCGGTGATCGCGGCGGCCGCGGCCTTGGGGTCCATGCAGTAGGTGACGGGGTCGATGTCGACGAACACGGGGATCGCGTGCGCGGCGACGACGGCCTGCGCGGTCGCGATGAAGGTGAACGCCGGCACGATGACCTCGTCGCCGGGCTGTACACCGGCGCCCACGAGGGCCATGTGCAGACTGGAGGTGCCACTGGCCGTGGGCAGCGCGTGCGCCGCACCGACGTAGGAGCGGTATGCCTCGGCGAAGTCGGCGACGACCTTCTCGGGCGCCTGCCGCTGGGCGAGCATGAGGTTGAAGACGTCTTCCTTGGTGATGACCGGGAAGAGGGTGCGGCGCGACGCCTTGGGAATCAGGGCCTGGCCGCCGAGGGCGGCGAGTTCGGCGTCGAGTTCGGCGGGGTCGGGCAGGGGCAGCGGGGCTGCCGGGAAATCAGTGATCATGAGCGTGCTCCGGTGGGAGTGGCGGGACGTGCCGCCTGGGTCAGGGCCATCCGCACGCAGGCGGCCACGAGAGGGCTGAGCCGGTAGTTGAACTGGACCCCGGGTACCAGGGAGGCGTCGGCCTCCTCCTGCGTCCACATCGTGCGCAGGTCGTAGGCGCCGAAGATCTTCAGTCGCTCGGCACGGGCCCAGACCCCGTCGTCGTCGGTGAGGACGGCGGCGGCCGGCCCGAAGCCGAGTCCGGTGAGGTCCACGACGAGGGCGGGGGCGGTGGCGGCCCGGGTGAGCTCGCCCAGCTGATCGGCGTTCTGAGAACCCAGTGACACGTAGTCGTACGCGGCCGGCCCCTGCTCCCCGGCACTGACGCCGAGCCAGCGCAGGAAGCGGCCGGTCGCCGCGTCCGGCTCGGGGACGGCGACGGTGTCGCCGTGCCCGATGCCCTGGCCGGCCAGCGCCGCGTGGACGGCGGCGGTACGGCTGTTGACGAGCACGGCCCGTGCGCGTCCGGTCTGCTTGGTCAGCAGTCGTTCCAGGCCGGGCAGTTCCCGGTCGCTCTTCTCGATGCTCATGACCACGCCCGTGGTGAGGACGCGGGCGAGCACCGTTGCGGTGTCGAACAGTTCCATGGGTCTTCTCCGTGTCACACGGCCGAGGCCGTGAGGGTCTCCGCTACGTAGGCGGCGAGGTGGCCGGCCACGTTCACTCCGTGCTGGGCGGAGGAACGGGCGAATTCGGGGTTGGCGTTCACTTCGAGCACGAGGAGTTCGCCCGTGGACCGGTCCTCGACCAGGTCCACCCCGTAGAAGCCGGGGCCGAGGGCGTCGACGGCCTGGCCGCAGAGCTTCTCCATCTCCGCGGTGAGCTCGACGCGCCGGACCTCCGCGCCCAGGTGGGTGTTGGTGCGCCAGTCGTCCGACACCCGCTGGATGGCCACCACCGGGGTCCGCCCGACGACCACCACCCGCAGATCGTGGCCGGGCTTGTCGATGTACTCCTGTACGACGACGGGGAACTGCTTTCCCATGGCGTCGGCGGACTCGCGGCCCGCGGCCCACGCCTCGACGCAGTCGGGATGGGTCATCTTGCTGACGCCCCGTCCCCAGGAGCCGCTGACGGGCTTGACCACGGCGGGCATGCCCATGTCGGCGACGGTCCGGCGGACCTGGTCGAGGCTGAAAGCGTGTCGGGTATCCGGGTGCGGGATTCCGTGCTGTGCGAAGAGCAACGCCTGCAGGCCCTTGTCGTTGCACGTCTCGATCGCTGCCGCGCGGTTGAGGGTGGGGACTCCGGCGTGTTCCAGGCGGCGGGAGACGCTGATCGCGTCCCGGTGGGAAAGGTTCCTGATCAGGGCGAGAGCGGGCGGGCCGGTGTGGCCCGCCACGATCTCGGCCAGATCCTCCATGAGCAGCGGTCGCGCCGTCAGACCCTCGTCACGCAGTGCGCCCAGGAGCAGCTTCTCCTCCGGGCGCAGCATCGTGACCGAGAGCAGGACCTGGTCGGAGGTGGTCACTCGCCCCAGTCCTCTTCCACCTCAGGGGCGAGGTCCAGGCGTATGCCCGCCGCGGACTTCTCGACGACCTCGTGCTCCTGGCCGCAGGCCCCGCACTCGGTGATCTCGCCCTTCTCCCAGTCCTCGCGCACCTCGAATTCGGTGTCGCATACGAGACAGCTGGCGACAGTGGTCGCAAGTGCCATGTTCATGACTCCTTTGTGGTTCGCGTCGCACGATGTGCCGACGCCGTTGCCTGCGCGGGGATGGCGATCCGAGCGCATTTCGGGTCCGCCGCCTCCGGCACCGGTCGGATGCCTCGGGAGGCGCGGAGGGCCGCCACTTTCGGTGGCTGCAAGGAGCCTGCCGGGCGGTGATACCACTCACCTACCGGTCCGGTACCGCGCGCTGCGGTAGTCACCTCGAACTGGTATTTTCCAGGCAGCACATGGGGGGTGCACTTTGACGATCACAGAAGATCGCGGGCTGCGGTTCAACGTCCTCGGATCCCTGGAATGCCTGGTCGACGGGCATCGGATCAAGCTCGGCGGACCGCTTCAGGAACGCATTCTGACGTCCCTGCTATTGGAGTCCGGGCGGACGGTGCCCATCGAGCGCCTCATCGAGACGGCTTGGGGGGAAGCCGGACCCGATACCGCCAAGCAGCAGGTCCGCAAGGCCATCGCCGACCTTCGGCGGCGCCTTCCCGACGGTCCGGCGCTGATCGTGACCGAGGACGCGGGGTACCGCGTGTCCGTGGAGCCGCTCCGGGTCGACCTGCACCTCTTCTCGCGCCATGTCCAACGGGCCGCATCCGACCGCTCCGACGGAGAGCCCGGTGCGGCGGCCGGGGAGCTGCGCAAGGCCCTCGCGCTGTGGCGGGGCCCGGTGCTGAACGGGACGGGTGGGCCGATCCTCGACGCGGCGTCCACCGTGCTGGAGGAACGGCGACTGGCCGCGGTCGAGGAGCTCTTCGCGCTCAGACTCCAGCTGGGCGAGGACAGCGACCTCGTCAGCGAGATACGCGAGTTCGCCGACGCCTACCCGCTGCGCGAGGGCCTGCGCGCCCAGCTGATGCTCGCTCTGTACCGCGCCGGCCGGCAGGCCGAGGCCCTCCACGAGTACACCGCCGTACGGGACTTGCTGGCGGAGGAGCTCGGGATCAGCCCCTGTCCGGACCTGGCCGGCCTGTTCGAGAAGATCCTCCGGGCCAGCCCCGAACTGGACACGCCCTCACCAGCGCCTTCGGCCCCTTCCCCCCGACCGTCGGATGCAGCGCGAGCGGCCGAGAACGCCCCGTGCACCCTGCCGTACGAATTACCGGACTTCACCGGCCGTCACCTGGAACTCGGCTACCTGCTCGATCGGGGACAGGCCGGCGAAGGGGTGCGGATCGTCGCCGTCGACGGGATGGGCGGTGCCGGCAAGACCACCCTGATCGTGCGTGCGGCCCACCGCCTGGCCGCCTCGTATCCGGACGGGCAGCTCTACATCGATCTGCGCGGCTTCACCCCCGGGGAACGCCCGCTCGCACCCGAGGAGGCGACGCGCATACTGCTGCGCGCCCTGGGAACAGCGGACAGCGCCGTCCCCGACGACACCGAGAGCCGTTTCGCGATGTGGCAGACCGCCTCGGCCTCGCGGAGACTGCTCCTCGTCCTCGACAACGCGGCCGAGGCCGCCCAGATCCGTCCGCTCCTGCCCGTCACCTCCGAGTGCCTGGTCCTCGTGGCCAGCCGGTGCCGACTGCTCGACCTCGACGGGGCCCACTGGATATCACTGGGAACGCTCCCGCCGCAGGACAGCGCGGCGCTGCTCGCCCGCACGCTCGGCGAGGAACGCGTGGCCGCCGACCCTGAAGCCGCGAAGTCACTGGCCACTCTCTGCGGGCACCTGCCGCTCGCACTGCGCATCGCCACGGCCAGACTCCACAACCGCCCCCGCTGGACGCTGCAGTACTTCGTCGACCGGCTCCGCGAGGAGGACGCCCTGCTCACGGAGCTCCGCTCCACCGAACGCAGCGTCGCCACGACCATCCAGCTCTCCTACGAGGCCCTGGGCGAGCAGCACCGCCGGGCGTTCATGCTCCTGGGAGTACACCCCGGGCCGAACTTCGACCCCCACGCGGCCGCGGCTCTGACGAACATGACGCCCAAAGACGCGGAGCAAATGCTGGAAGACCTGCTGGACTCGCAACTACTGCAGCAGTACGAGGCAGGGCGGTACTCCTTCCACGACCTCATCCGCAGTTTTGCCCGCAGCCTCTGGGACGATTCCGTCAGGCACGAGAAGGACACGGCGGTCGGCCGGCTGCTGAACTACTACCTCGGTGCCACCAACGAGGCGTGCCGGATCCTGTTTCCCGGCCTGCGCCAGTGCGCGTCCGCTCCGACCGGCGACGCGCCGGGACTGCCCGCGTTCCGCGACGCACAGACCGCCCGCCGGTGGTACGACCGGGAGAGCCGGGGCCTTCAGGCCACCGTCCGGCTGGGACAGAAACACGACTTCCACCGCCTGGCCAGCTACCTCGCCCGAAACACGGTGCTCCACCTGCATGCGCAGGGCGCCATCCAGGACTTCCGGGAGCTGGCGGAGGTCGCGGTGGCCGCGGCCCGTCGGGCGGCGGACACCCAGGCCCTGTGCCTGAGCCTGGCCAACCTGGCCTCGGCCCACCAGATACTCGGAGAGTTCCGGTTGGCGAAGGAGGCCGCGGAGGAAGGTCTGCGGGTGGCCCGGTCGCACGGGGACCCCGTCAGCGAGGCAGCCTTCCTCGACCTGCTCGGCTGGGCGCACATCGTGCTCGGCAGCCTCTCTGAGGGGTACGACCTCCTGTTGCGGGGCATAGGGCTGCACCGCGAGTTCGGAACCCTCCGACGGGAATCCATCGCCCTGTGCAATCTCAGCACCCTGCACCTGTGGCAGGGCCGGACCGCGGAAGCGATCGCCGCCGCCGAACGGGCCGTCATGCTCTGCCAGGAAGTCGGGGAGCGGGAGCACGAGGTGGCCGCCCTCAACGACCTGGTCATCGCGCACCTGGACGGCGGCGACGACGCATCGGCACACAGGCACCTGGAGCGGGCCCTGGTACTCGGCGAGGACTCCGTGATGCCCAGGAACCGGGCCATGTCCCTGGCCCTGCGCGCCGTTCTCCACCAGCGGAACGGGCAGGACGACGAGGTGATGACGTACATCGATCACGCACTCGCGCTCGTCGGCCCTCTGGGCACGGTGACCTGGCAGTGCGAGGTCGAGAACATCGCGGGACTGGTCCACCAGCGCGGAGGGGACCACGAGAAGGCGCTCGGCCTGCACCGAAGTGCCCATCAGAGGGCACTGAGCATCGGATACCGCATGGGTATGGCGCATGGGCTGCACGGCATGGCCAAGGCCGAGAAGTCGCTGGGACGGTATGACGTCGCCCGGGAGCATCTGCACAGCGCCGAGGAGCTGTTCGCCGCCATGAACATCCCCCGGGCCGTCCTGGGCTCGCCTGGCCGTGCGCCTGTGTGCTGCAGCCTTGGCTCCTTCTGCTGCAGCACACAGGCGTAGGGCGCCGGGTCGGCAGCCCGGTCCCCTCACTGGTGGCTGACGCCCGGCCCCTCGTTGGTGGCCAGGATGCGCACACCCTTCCCGGTCCCGTCGGCCTCGACGTGGTGCACCGTCACTCCGGACCCGACGGCAACGGCCAAGGCGACGACGCCGATCAGGCCGGTCAGTTTGCTGCGCATGGTTTCCCCCTAGATATGCATGATCCTCTCGGATGGAACAGATCGTGGCGGAACGACAGTCCGTTTCTGTTCCGTCCGGATACCAGCGTCACCACCCGGGCCGGGGATCGCGAGCCCCTGTAACGGACACGTTCCTACTGGATCTGGGGGAGCGGTCGCCGGCAACGGCTCGGGGCCGCCCGGGGCCGCCCGCCGCGACGTCGGACCGGCCGAGACGTCGTCGGGGTGTTCATGCCGCTGTGCGCAGCCAGGTGTCGCCTGCGCGGAGCCAGAGGGAGCCGTCGCGGCCTTGGCCGCAGTGCAGCACGACCCGACCGGGCACCCGAAGCCGGTGCCGGCCGGTCACTGCCCAGGTGGTGCCGTCGAGCTCGGCACGTACGACCTCGACGGACCGCTTGTTGTGGTCCCGGCGGGTCAGTACCGCCCGGTTGCCGCGGACCGCGAATCCGTCCGGTGCGGGGACGGGACTGCGATAGCTGGTGACGTCGCCGGTGGACGGGGTGATCCGGGTCAGGAAGGTGCCGCCCTTGCTGCTGCCGGAGTACCAGACGAGCCAGACCCGTTCGTCCTCGGTCGCGGCGGTGCAGCCTTCCAACGGGTGGTCGGGCAGCCGTCCCTCGGGAGCCCAGACCGCCCGGCCCCGGGTGTTCCACCCCGCGAGGCCCGCTCCTGACTCGGGGTGGCCGCCGTAGATGCCTTCGTCTCCGTGAGCCGTCCAGATGCCGCCGTGGACGTCGGTCACCAGGGCGGGGATGTCGTCGCCGACGCAGAACTCGGCTTCGGGCGTACCCGATGGGGAGAACACCACGGCGTTGGGCGTCCAGCGGCCGTCCGTCCCGTTCCGGAACGTACGGCCGCCGACCAGCACGAACCGGGAATCCGGGAGCAGAGCCAAGTGGCAGGGCCACATCCGAACGTCCTTCACCGGGACGCGCCGCTCCTGCTGCCCCGTGACGATGACCAACTCACCGGTGAACGGGACTCTCGGCTTCCACCCGATCCACCCCTTGATGTGGCGGCTGCGCTCAAGGTGCCGTCGGTGGACCAACAGGACCGCGAGCTCCCCGGCAGGCCCGACGCTCCACCACAGGGCCCGATGCCCCCGCACGGCATCGGCGGCGGGGAGCCGCCACACAGGCTGGAGCGCGGCATCGGAACGAGCGGTCATGGGGCGGAGATTCATCTGCGGTCGCCTCTAGGACTCCGGGAGCGCCAAGCCGCCCGAAGAGCGCTACCTTACCGGGCCGGCGTCGCCGCGGTCCCGGCGCCAGGGGACCAGGCATGAGGCTTCGCGGCGACCTGGTCGGACAACAGGCGCAGCGCGTCCGCCGAGGCGGTGTCGTGGGGGGTGTAGACCTCCAGCCGGTGGTCGGGGCTGTCGGGCTGGAGCCACACCTGGTAGTCGACGTCGACGTCGCCGACGGTCGGATGCCGCAGGTGCATGGCGCCGACGGTGCAGTCCGCGACATCGCCCTCGGCCCACAGGCCGGCGAAGTCCCGGCTGCGCATGGCGAGTTCGCCGATCAGTTCGGCCAGCCGGGCGTCAGTGGGGTACCGGCCCGCGGTGAGCCGCAGGTAGGCCACATGGATGCGGGCGAGTTCGCCCCAGTTCCGGTGCAGGTCTTGGGTGAGGGGGTCGAGGAAGAACATCCGGGGGACGGACGGCCGTCGCGCGGGTTCGTGGGGCGCCGTGAAGTCGACGTGCTCGGCGACGAGGGCATGTCCGGTGCGGTTCCAGGCCAGCACGTCGCCGCGGCGGCCGAGCACGACGGCCGGCGTGCTGTCCCCCAGGGACGCCAGCAGCGAGAGCACCCGTTGATGCGGCCTTTCCGGGCGGGGGCGGACCAGGCGTGAGGTGGTGGGCTGACGGGCGAGGTTGTGCAGGTGGGCCGTCTCGGTCGGATCGAGCCGGAGCACGTCGGCGAGGGCGTTGAGGACCTGTCGGGAGGCGGTACCGGCCTGGCCCTGCTCCAGCCGCGTGTAGTAGCCGACGCTCACACCGGCGAGCTGGGCGAGCTCCTCGCGGCGCAGGCCCGGTACCCGGCGGGCGGTGCCGTAGGTGCGCAGGCCGACGTCGGCCGGCGTGACCCGGTGGCGGCGGGTCTTGAGATAGGCCCCGAGGCGCTCCAGTTCCATGACGTCGAGCGTAGGCGCCGCGGTCCGGGTCCGGGTGTCCCTGTGAGGTGTACCCATGGCGCGGGGATGGTTGCCGGGCGGACGGCAGCGCACCGTCGGAGGCATGAATGCACAGCGTGTCTCCCCCTCACCCGGCCTGCGGGCGTGGCTCGGTCTGCTGGTGGTACTCGGCCCGGTACTGCTGGTCGCGATGGACGGTTCGGTCCTCTTCCTGGCGATGGCCGAGATCTCCCAGGCGCTGTCGCCGAGCGCCGATCAGGCGTTGTGGATCCTGGACGTCTACGGATTCGCCGTCGGGTCCCTGCTCATCGCGTTCGGCAACATCGGCGACCGGTACGGGCGGTTGAGGCTTCTGGTCACCGGCACGGCGGTGTTCGGTGCGGCCTCGGCGGGAGCGGCGTTCGCCCCCGGGCCGGAACTGCTGATCGTCTTCCGGGCGTTGATGGGGGTGGCCGGTGCCACGCTGCTGCCGTCGGCGCTGGCGGTGCTCGGCGAACTGTTCCCCGACCCGCGCCGGCGGGCGAGAGCGATCGGGATCTTCGCGGCCACCTTCGCCGCCGGCTTCGCGATCGGCCCGGTCGTCGGCGGACAGCTGCTGAGCAGCCTGTGGTGGGGGTCGGTCTTCCTGATCAATCTCCCCGTCGTCGTGCTCTTCCTGGTCCTGGCCCCGGTCCTGCTGCGCGAGGTACGCGCCACCCGGGCCGGGCGCATCGACGTCCTGAGCGTGGTGCTCTCCGCCGCGGGCATCCTGCTCACCGTCCACGCGATCAAGCGCGTTGCCGCGGAGGGGCTGACCGCGACCCCGGCAGCCACCGGGATCGCCGGCATCGTCGCCCTGGGGTGGTTCGCGCGGCGGCAACTCCGCCTCGACCACCCGCTGATCGACTTCGCTCTCTTCCGCGACCGGGTGTTCACGATCGCGGCCGTCACCGGGCTGCTGCCGCTGGCCGCGTGGTCGGCGACGGCCTACCTCGGCGGCATCTACCTCCAGTCCGTCCTTGGACTGACGGTCCTGCACGCGGCTCTCGTCGCGCTCCCGGGCGCGGCTGTGCTGACCGTCACCTGCATCGTCACACCGGCAGTGGTCGCGCGTACCGGTACCCGGACAGCGCTCCTCGGCTGCCACCTCCTCATCGCCGCGGGTCTGCTCCTGCTGCTGGTCACCGGCGTCTCCAGCGGTATCGGCTGGTACGTGGCCGCCACCGTCGTCGCCGGCCTCGGCTACGGCATCTCCTTCAGCGTCGTCGCCGATACCGCCGTGGCCGCGGTTCCCGCGGAGCGCGCCGGGTCCGCGGCAGCCATCGCCGAGACCGGCAACGAGATCGGCAACGCCCTCGGCATCGCACTCCTCGGCTCACTGGCCGCCCTGGTCTTCCGCCTCCAAGGACCCGGCATCGCCGGCACCCTGAACGAAACCCTGCAGGCACCCGGCCTCACGGCCGCGGTCATCGGCGATGCGAAGGCGGCCTTCGTCACCGGTCTGCACATCGCCGCCGCCGTCGCAAGCATCCTCCACGCCGCACTCGGTGTCTTCACCCTGCGGCACCTGCCGAGAAGCGGGGTGGACCGGAAGGATGGCGTGTGACAACGGTGCGAGAAGCAGGGGCAGAAGGGTGACGGCGTCGATGGTCGCGATCGGTCGGGACGGCTTGAGGGTGAAGATCGCCGTGCAGCGGGTGCGGCTGGGGAGTGAGGAATTCCGGGTGATCCGCCCGGCGACACCGCTGCACAACGGGGCGCTCTACGAGACCGACCACCGATACGAGATGTACGTGGACCGGGTGGACGGTCGGCGCATCGGCACCCTGTGGCTGCTCGCGGCGCGCTCCCCGCGGTCGCTGATCCATCTGCCGATGCGCGCCACCCCGACCGTGCCCGGAATCGGCTGGAGGGACGAGAAGCCGCTCGATCTCGTGCTGGCCCACCGATCGTTGCAGTTCCGGCCGTCCCGCTGGAAGCGGCTGCGCGAACGCATCACCGCGGGAAACGCTCCCCGCGAGCTACGGACCGCCGGCGTGCCGGAGAGCGATGTGCTGTCCGACCAGGAGGTCGACGACGCACGCCTGGGCGGGCAGCGGGACCGGGACCTGCTGCGCCCACACGTCCATGCCGAGACGCTGTTCCTGACCGGCACCACGAGGGCGTTCAGAGAGTCGGCCCGGCACGTCTTCGCCGTGACGAAGGAGGGTCCGCCCGCCGCCGCGACCGAGCTGTACATACCGGGGCCGGGCTGCAACTACCACCTCTGCCGGGGCCTGTACACCTGGAAGAATCCGCAGGCGCACGACCGGGAACACATCCATGTGGTGTTCTCTCCCCGCTGGGCGAAATGAGCGCCGGCCGGAACCCCGTCGCGCGGTGTGTCCGTCAGGCGGTGATCTGCCGGTACATCTCCCTGAGTTCGCGGGTCGCGGCCGAGAGATCGCCCAGGTCGGGGTCGGCGGCGGCGTCCTCCCAGAAGATGTACACCTGGTCCGACCGAGTCCACGCCAGAAGGTCGGTGATCTGCGTGAACGTCGAGGGGGCGAACCGCGGGAGCAGGTCCTCGCCGTCCTCCAGAGGGGCGTCGGTACGCAGTTTCCGCCCCGTCAGCAGGCTCAGCCAGGCCGCCGCCGCGTAGGCCGACTGGGATATCACGTGGAAGTCCGGATCCTGGTCCTCGGAGTAGGCCAGCCCCAGCGCGGTCAGATGGTCGTGGACCGCATCGGCGTCCACCGTTTCCCCGGCGGCCGCCCGGCGCAGCCCGCCCACCGCTTCCGGATTCGACAGCACGGGCTCGTCGCTGAAGTCCCTGTCCGCACGCTCGATGTGGTCGAGGAGCGGAGCGAGGAGGTCGTAGAGGCCGGTGATGTGCTGAGCGAGGCCGGTGTCGGTGCCGCCGATGAATTCGTCGAGGGCCTGCAGGAGTTCGGGGTAGGTCGGATCCGTCACATGAGCATGGTTAGCACGGGGCACTGACATCTGCGGGCCGGTGCGCGCTCGGCCGTAGGTCGGGCCGGGGATTCCACCGCCACCGGTAGGGCGCCGTACGGATGAGCAGATGCGCGAAGATGGAACGGGACGGGTCCCGCCGCGCCGGTCCCGCACACCAAGACGACCCGGGGAGCATGCACGTGGCCAAGGCCGAACGGGCTGCCGAGACCAGGGAGCGGATCCTCGCCGCTGCGTGCGAAGTGATCGCCGAGGTCGGCTTCGAGAAGATCCGTATGCGCATGGTCGCGGAGCACGCCGGGGTGTCCACGGCCCTGCTGCACTACCACTTCGAAAGCCGGGAGCGGCTGTTCGCCGAGGCGATGACCCACTCCTTCGGGCAGACCGGCACCGCACTCGAACGGGACGCCGACACCGTCCCCGCCTCCGTGATCCTGGCCCGCATCCTGCACCACATGCTGCCCACGGGCCCGGAGCTGCGGCAGGACTGGCGGCTGTGGCAGGAGCTGTGGGTGCGGGCCCTGCGCGACGAGACCGCGCAGAGGCTCGCCGTCGACCTCTACGACCAGCTGCACACCTGGTTGAGTCAGGTGATCCGCCGGGGGATCGACGCGGGCGAGTTCACCGACTGCGATGTCGACGAGGTCAGCACGCTGCTGCTGGCGCTCGGCGACGGGTTCGGCATCCGGCTGATGCTGGACGATCCCCGGATCGACCTCGCCGCCGCCCAGGCGGCCGTCTGGCGGGCCGTCGCGGGGACGCTCGGCGTGCCCGACACCTTCCCCGAGATCTGATCCGGCGCTCATGGTGCTGCGTGAGCGCGCGCCTCCTGAGCGTGACGAAGAGTGGAGGTGGCGCGCGTCACACTCCTTCGTGTCACATCCTGCCGGGCGGCTCCGTCATAGGGGTGTAGCCAACGACAACGGCCAAGGAGCACACCATGGAAGCCCGTCTGAACCTCTTCGCCAGCCCGGCCGCGGGAAAGCTGATCAAGCACTTCGGTGCGGCGGGCAAGGTGCTCTCGGACTCGGCACTGCCGGCCGCGACGCAGGAACTGGTGAAGATCCGCGCGAGCCAGATCAACGGCTGCGGGTTCTGCCTCGACATGCACACCAAGGAAGCGGCCGCCGCCGGTGAGACCTCGACGCGCCTCAACCTGGTCGCGGCGTGGCGGGAGGCCACGGTCTTCACCGAGGCCGAGCGCGCGGCGCTGGAGCTGGCGGAGCAGGGCACCCGCCTCGCCGACGCGGCCGGTGGGGTGACGGACGAGGCCTGGGCGAACGCCGCCAAGCACTACGACGAGGAGCAGCTCATGGCGCTGGTCGCCCTGATCGGCCTCATCAACGCCTACAACCGGATGAACGTCATCGTCCAGCAGCCCGCCGGCGACTACCAGCCCGGCCAGTTCGGATAACCCGGATCGTCGGGACCGCGAGAAGTGCCTGGCCCGGAAGGCCGCCGCCGACGGACGCCCCGCGCCGGCGGCGGCCCCGCCTTACGGGCCGCCGTGCGCGGCAGGGCGCTACTCGTCCTCGTCCAGCACGCCGGCCAGTTCCTCCAGCGCCTCCTGGGTTCGCTCGGCGAGGTGGTGCGGGCACAGCCAGACGTCGGGGGTGAGGCCGTCGTCGGGCGCGGGGCACTCGCCTGGTGCGTGCAGGTGGTCGAGGAGGGACGGCAGCCGGTCGCCGGTGTCGGGGTGGGTCCCGCCGTGCGGGCACTCGGCGTCGAGCGGCGAGGTGTCCACGGCGCGCAGGGCGTCGCGCAGTTCCGTCCCCGCGTTGTAGGGGATCTCGTAGGGGTCTTCCGCGTACCACAGCATCACCAGCAGCAGTACGGCCCGTTCCCGCGGATCGGCGGTCGCGTCGCCCAGGTAGCGGCGGGCCGCCCACACCGCGAGGTCGTCCACGTCGAGGGAGGGGTCCTCGTCGTCCAGCAAGCGGGCCAGTCGGTCGAGGGCGAGACGTCCGTCCGCGCCCAGGAACTCCTCGTCGAGGTGGTCCGTCTCCCGCGGGGCGAACAACTCCGCATGCCCCTCCCGCAGTTCGTCCAGGGCCTCGTCGGCGAGGGAGTGCAGGAAGGCGGGACACAGCCAGCCTTGGAGGTCGCCGCGGCGGCGAGTGTTCTCGGCCAGTTTCGCGCGTCCTCCGGGGCTGCGCAGGTAGAAGCCGAACCGCGCCGCACCGGCGGGGTCGGAGTGCGGCTCGGGGTGCTCGGCGGGGGTGTGGGCGCAGGTGCTGCCCGCGAGCTGGGCGAGTACCTTCTCCAGCCCCTCGATCATGTCGTCGAGGGCTTCGGGGTCGGTGATGCGACCCGAGACCGCATACCACTGACTGGCGTGCATGGCCGCGACATAGCCGGCCTGGACGCCCTTGGACGGGTGGTCGGGCAGCGAGAGCGCCAGGCGGGACAGGTCCAGCGCGGGGTCCCCGTAGGGATGGTCGCAGAGCGTGGAGGAGAGCCACCTGAGGGCGTCGGAATCCCGGCGCGGGATGACGGACGGGATGGTCGTCGTTCCCCTCGTGCCCGCCGTGTCCGCCGTGTCCGCCGTGCTGAAGGGGGTCAGGACATCGGCGGTGATCCGTGCGCAGGCCGCGACGTTCGTCGGGCACCACGAGGCGTCGTCGTGCCCGGCGTCGCCCGTCTCTTCCCTTCCGTGGGCCGGGAAGTCGCGGAGTTGCGGCACCAGGACATCGACCCCGTCGTCGTCGATGCGCTCCAGTGCGGCCCGGAAGGGGTGTGCCTCATGCGCGCAGCCGCGCCCGCCGAGCGCACGGTCGGCGGCGAGCAGCGCCTCCACGACGCGGCTCGCCACCCCTTCCCCGGGCCGCCACGCTACGTAGGACGCCATCGTCACCAGCCCGAACGTCCACAGCGGCGCCCGCTCCCCACCGGGGTCGGCGGCCAGCCGGCGCGCGCAGTCCACGACGAGCGGGTCCGCCTCGGCGCGCTCGGAGTGGGGGCCTACGCCGCCCCAGGCCGCGATCAGTTCGTCGAGTGGGAGCGAGCGGAGGGACCCGGATCCGAAGTTTTCGATCATGCTTGTGACGACGACGGAGCGGGCCGCCCCAGTTCCCGCGCGGGCGGCGAGGCCCGTCGCTCACCCCGCTGCCACCGCCTCCGCCGCGCCGCGGCCCAGGAGGTCGTGGAGGAGGCGGGTGGCGGGGAGTTCCGGGTGGAGGTAGACGTGTTCGCCGCGGCGGCCGATGGCTGCCAGGAGGGCATGGAAGGTGGTCTTCGCGTCCTCCGTCCGTCCGGCCCGGTGCTGGGCCTGGCCGAGGAGGCCCAGGTGGAGGGGGCGGCGCAAGTGGGTTCTGGAGTTGCGGAGTTCGGCGAGGGCGGAGTGCATCAGGGCGAGGCCGTCCTCCCGTCCGGAGCAGGTCAGGCCCCAGCCCTCCAGCATGCCGAGCATCGCCTTCCAGTAGATCAGGCCGTGCTCGTCCGCCACCCGGACTCCCTCGGCGCCGGAGGAGCGGGCCGTCTCGGCATCGCCTTCCCAGGCCGCCACGACCGCGTCCACGTAGAGGGCGAAGGAGCGGTCGGAGGGCCGGCTGTCGTCCTCGGTGAGGCGCAGCAGTTCGCGGCGGCGTGCCGTGGCGGTCTCCCGGTCGCCCATGAGCCAGTGGGTGAAGGTGTTGTAGGAGCGGCAGGAGACGCGCGGGTCGTGCTGGAAGGTGCGGGCCAGGGAGTGGCCCTCGCGGGCGTAGCCGTCCGCCATGGCGACGCCGTGCTCCAGCTCGGCGAGCGCCTGCCGCAGTTGGCCGCGGACGTGGAGGACGATGCCCTCGCCGTAGGCCGCGCCGAGCACCGCCACGGGCTGGCCGTCCCGGTCGGCGAGCTCCCGCAGCAGGCCGGAGTACCGGCGCGAGGTGTCGTAGCGGCCAGTGACGAGGTCCGACGCGCACAGGGCCCAGAGCACCGACGGGTCTTCGGGGGAGTGGGTGACCGAGTTGAGGGCCCGTCCGCGGGCGAGCGCCGTCTCGGCCTCGGCGTGGCCGTAGCCCCGGGTGGTGGCCAGCACCTGGCCGAGCTGGATGTGCAGCCGCTGGTCCAGGGACGCGGCCGAGGGATCGTCGGGCGGCAGCAGGCCGACCAGGTGCACCGCGCGGCGCAGCCAGGTCTCCACCTGTTCGTAGGCGAGTTGCTGCTCGGCCTGCTCGGCGGCGCGCAGCAGCAGGGGAAGCGTTTCGGCAGTCGGCATGGCGCCCTTGGCGTGCCAGGCGTGGTGGGCGACCCGCTCGATCTCCTCGTCCGCCACCCGTCCGAGCCTGCGGGTGGTGATCCCCCCGGCGACCCTCGCGTGCAGGCGCTGGCGGTCCTCGCGGGTGAGCTCGTCGATGAGCGTCTCCTGGACCAGGGCGTGGGTGAAGTGCAGCCGTTCCGGGTGGTGGGGGTCCTCGCCGAGCAGCCCGGCGCGGATCGCCGACTCCAGGGCCTCGGTGACCGGTTCGTTCTCGGTGGCGGTTAGGTCCAGCAGATCGGTGTCGATCTCGGTGCCGATGACGGCGCACAGCCGCAGCACGCACAGCACCGTCTCGGGCAGTGCGGCGAACCGCTGGTGCAGGGCCTCGCGGACGCCCGTGGGGACGCGGGTCAGCAGCACGTCCACCGCGTCGGGCCGGCGCAGGCTACGCGCGTCACCGAGGAGGGAGAGGAGTTGCATGACGAAGTACGGGTTGCCCTCGCTGCGCCGGTGCAGCACCTCGACGACCTCCGCGTCGACCCCGGGGCCGGCCTGGGCGACGACGAGGGCGGCGACGGCGTGCCGGGACAGGCCGCCCAGCCGCAGGGTCTCGGTCCTGGGGCCGCGCAGCACCTCGGAGAGCATCCGGCGCAGCATCGCGTCGGACTCGACCTCGTACTCGCGGGCGGTCAGGACGATGCCGATCGGATGGCCCTGGCTGCGGCTGCTCAGCAGTCTGAGCAGGTCCAGCGAGGCGGTGTCGGCCCAGTGGAGGTCCTCCAGGAGCAGGACCAGCGGGCGCTGGGCGGCGAGGGCGAGCAGGACCTCGCAGACCGCGTCGTGGGTGAGGAACCGGGCCTGGCCCCAGTCGGATTCGGGGGCCGGTCCACCGGGCCGGGACGCGCGCTCGGGCATCAGCGGGGCGAGCAGGGCGCCGAACGGCTTCGCCGCCTCGCGGAAGGCCTCCGGGCGGGTCGTGGACAGCCGCCTGAGGATCTGGGTCCACAGCCAGTAGGGCGGTACGCCCTCGTCCAGGAAGCAGTGGCTCCAGATCACCTCCAGGTCCGCACCGTCCTGGTCGGTGCCGGCCTGGGCGGCGCCGGCCGCTTCCAGCCGGGGGACGAGTTCTAGGAGGAGCCGGGTCTTGCCGACACCGGCGGGGCCGAGGACGCCCGCGACATGGCCGTGGCCGGCGACCGCGGACTCCGCCGCGGCCGTCAGACGCTCTAACTCCTCGTTGCGGCCGGTGAACGGCGACTGGGTGCGCGGCCCGTCGGACATCGCCCCCGCGGCCTCCCCGCTCGCGCCGTTCTCCGGGGCCCGTGCGTCCGGTGCGCCCGCGGGTGCGTTCTCGGTGGCCGGCGGTGAGTCCGCGGCGGTCGTCGCCGGCCGGTGCGGGTGCGCGGAGCCGGTGGTGGCGCGCGTCGGCGCCGAGCCGTCGGTGGCGGCGCCGTCGCCGACCCCTTGCCGTGCCGCGGTCCTGGTCTCGGTCCCGGCGTCGTTCGGGAGGCCTTCCTTGCGCGCGGCCGCTGGTGCCGGGAAGGGCCCGCCCGGGGCCGCCGCCGTGCTGCCGCGCCTACCGGACGTCTCGTTGTCTGCCGGTCGTTGCGGCTCCCGCGCCGCGCGGACGGGTGGGTGCGCCTCGGCCCCGCGCGCGGCTTCGCCGCCGTCCGCCTTCGTGGCCGTGGTCGCCGCAGCCACCGACACCGTCCCGGCGGTATCGGGGCGACCGGCGCGTGGTGACGCGGTGGGCCCGCCGGTCCCCGGCTCCTGGCGCAGGATCGCGGTCCTGACCCGGCGGAGTTCGGCGGCCGTGCCCACCCCGAACTCCTCGTTCAGATGGGCGCGGGTCCGTTCGTACACTTCGAGCGCCTCGGCCTGCCGACCGAGCCGGGACAGGGCCGTCATCAGATGGCCGACCAGGCGTTCTCGCGCCGGATGGCGACGTGCCTCGCGGTCGAGGCCCGCGGCGACCTCCTGGGCCTCCCCGAGGGCGAGCCGGGCCTCCGCGCAGGACTCCACGGCGGTGAGCCGGACGTGTTCGAGCCGCGAACTCTCGTCGCTGAGCGGGGGATGGCCGTCGAACTCCGCGAAGGGCGAGCCCCGCCACAGCGACAGGGCTGCCGCGAACCGGTCCCGCGCGGCGAGCGGGTCGCGCTGCTCCAGCAGTCGCCGCCCTTCGGCGACCAGGCGCTCGAAGCGGCAGCCGTCGATGTGTTCGGAGCCGAGTTCCAGGACGTAGCCGGGCGCGCGGTGGCGCAGCACCGAGGGGCGGTCGGGCCCGGCGGCCGGCTGCAGTGCGCGGCGCAGGTGGGATACGTGGCTCTGGAGCGTGGCGACGGCCTGACGCGGCGGCTCCTCGCCCCACAGCTCTTCGATGAGCAACTCGGTGGGGACCACGCGCCCCAGGCGTATCAGGAGCAGGGCGAGCAGGGCTCTGCGGCGTGGCGGGCCGAGGGGAAGGTCGTGGCCGTCGTGGCGCGCCGACATGGGGCCCAGAACACTCAGCAGGAAGGGGGGCTCGTGCGACCCGGCCTCGGGTGCCGGGGTGGTCGGGGCCGGGTTCGGTATGGGGGATGAAGGCATGTCGGTCCCAATCGTTCTCGCACGCGCGATCGTGCTGACAGGCGGGTGGCGCCGTGCGGCCGGTGCCCTCCCAAAAGGGAGCCTTGCATAGCGAACGGGGTGTTCCAAGATCATCTTGGCGGCCTGTAAGCAAATGGCAAGGTCTCTGCAGGAGTCCGGCAAGGATGGCGGAAAACCGCTACAGCGGACGGCAGGAATACGCCAGCGTCCTGACCAGGCCCCTGCAAGGGGGGTGTCGCAGGATGCCCGTCATCGGAGAACACCGCTGATCGGGGAGGCCATGAACCCGCTGGACGACTGCCCTGCCACCACCCGCGAACACTGTGCTGCGGGCCCGGCGTGAGGGCTTCAGCAAAGGGAACGCCCGCCGTGCTCTTCCCCGGCCAGGGCTCCCAGACCCGCGGCATGGGAGCCGGTCTCTTCGAGCGGTTCCCCGAACGGACCGCGCTCGCCTGCGACGTGCTCGGCTACGACCTCCCGCGGCTGTGCCTCGCGGACCCCGACGGGCGGCTCGACGACACGCGCTTCACCCAGCCCGCGCTCTACGTCGTAGGCGCCCTGGCCTACCAGGACTCGCTGGAGCGCGGCGAGCCCGAGGGCGGGTACCTGCTGGGCCACAGCCTGGGGGAGTACAACGCCCTGCACGCCGCCGGGGCCTTCGACTTCGAGACCGGACTGAAGCTCGTCGTCAAGCGGGGCGAGCTGATGGCCCGGGCCACGGACGGGGCGATGCTCGCCGTCGTGGGGCCGGACGCGGACGAGGTGCGGGCCTTCCTGGCCGAGGAGGGCCTGTCGAGGCTCGACGTCGCCAACATCAACACCCCTGTGCAGACCGTGCTGTCCGGGGCCCTGGACGAGATCGAGCGCGCGCACAAGACGCTCGACGCACGCGGGACCCGGGTCGCCCGGCTGAAGGTCTCGGCCGCCTTCCACTCGCGGTTCATGGCCGCCGCCCGCGACGAGTTCGCCGCCTTCCTCAAAGGCTTCCGGTTCGCGCCCCTGCGGACCACGGTGATCGCCAACCTCACCGCGCGGCCGTACACCGACCAGGACATCGCCACGACGCTGAGCGAGCAGATCAGCGGATCGGTGCGGTGGCTGGACAGCGTCCGCTACCTGCTGGCGCGCACGAGCGCCGACCGCTGCCGTGAGGTGGGCGGGAAAGGAGTCCTCACCCGCATGGTCCGGCAGATCGACACCACCCCCGCCCGGCCGACGCCCCCACCGCGGCCGCGGCCACGCCTGTTCTGCATCGCCTACGCCGGAGGCGACGAGCGCGCCTACGCCGGACTCGCCGCGTACTGCCCGGACGTCGACGTCGTGACGCTGGAGCGCCCCGGTCGGGGCCGGCGCGCCTCCGAGCCGCTGCTGCGGGACCCCGACGCGATCGTCGACGACCTGCTCCGGCAGCTGCCGGACCGGCTCGACGCCCCGTACGCGCTCTACGGCCACAGCCTCGGCGCCCGGCTGGCGTTCCTGCTCTGCCGCCGGCTGCGCGCCGAGCGGCGGCCGGCACCGGTCCACCTGTTCGTCTCCGGGGAGTGCGGACCGGCGATCCCGAGCCGGGAGCGGCACACCTGGGAGCTGTCGACCGACGCCTTCTGGGAGCACCTCCGACAGCTCGGCGGCATACCGGAGGAGCTGTGGGAGCACCCCGACCTGATGGCCTACTACGAGCCGGTGATGCGGGCCGACTTCACCGCGCTGGGCGCCTACCGGCACCAGGAGGCCCCACCGCTGGAGGTGCCGGTCACCGCCATGACCGGCGAGGACGAGCACTTCTCCGCGGCCGACCTGGAGAGCTGGCAACGGGAGAGCACCCGGCCCCTGACCACACACCGGTTCCCCGGCGGCCACTTCTTCATCCGGTCCCAGTGGCCCGCGCTGGGCCGGCTCGTCACTGCCGGGTTCGCGGCCGACTGACGCCGCCGCAGCAGGCATGAGTTCACGCGCGCCGGACACCGGCACGCGTCCCGAATCGACCATCGCGAGGGTGACGGACAGCCATGAAGCAGGAACTCAAGAAGCACATGGAAGAGCAGTTCATGTTCGAGTTCGACTCGGACATCACCGAGGACACCGACCTGTTCAAGGCGGGCATCCTCGACTCGTTCGGCTACATCTCGCTGATGGGGCACATCGAGGAGAAGTACGCGGTGCCGCTCGGCGACGAGATCCTCGGCAACGTCATGGTCTCGCTCTCCGGCATCGTCGCCTTCGTCGACGCCGCCCGCTCGCGGGCCGCCGGGAGCCGGTGACCCGATGTGCGGCATAGCCGGCTTCTACCAGAGCCCCCTGCCCCCGCAGGAGTACGAGACACTCATCCACGGCATGCTCGCCCAGATCGAGCACCGCGGCCCCGACGAGGCGGGCTGCCTGCTCGACGACCGGCTGGCCATGGGCACGGTGCGGCTGAGCATCATCGACCCGGCCACCGGCTCGCAGCCGGTCGGCAGCGCCGACGGCCGCTACTGGCTGTGCTACAACGGCGAGCTGTACAACTACCGGGAGCTGCGTGAGCAGCTGACCGCCCGCGGCTTCGCCTTCCGCACCGAGTCCGACACCGAGGTCGTGCTGGCCGCCTGGGTCGCCTGGGGGCCGGACTGCCTGCCCCGCTTCAACGGGGCCTTCGCCTTCGCCCTCTACGACAGCGTCACCGGCGAACTGCACCTGGTGCGCGACCGGTTCGGCAAGCGGCCCCTGTTCGTGGCGCGGCACCGCGGCGCCTGGCTGTTCGCCTCCGAGATGAAGGCCTTCCTGGCCTACCCGGACTTCCGGTTCGCCTTCGACGAGGCGCAGCTGGCGTCGGTCTTCGCCACCTGGACCCCGCTGCCCGGCCAGAGCGGCTACCACGGGATCGAGCAGATCCCCATGGGCGAGTACCTGTCCGTGCGCGGCGACGAGGTCCGGCGCGGCCGCTGGGCCACCCTCGACCTGGCCGCGGGCCCGGCCCCGCAGAGCGAGCAGGAGGCCGTCGAACTCGTCCGCGCCGACCTCGAAGCCGCGGTCGACGTGCGGCTGCGCAGCGACGTCGAGGTCGGCGTCTACGCCTCCGGCGGCCTGGACTCCTCGATCATCGCGCACCTCGCCGCGCAGCGGACCAGCCGCCCGCTGCGGACGTTCTCGATCGAGTTCGAGGACGGCGAGTTCGACGAGTCGGCCGAACAGGCCGCGCTGGCCGCGCACCTGGGCACGCGGCACTCCACCGTGCGCGTGACCGACGAGGACGTCGTCAACGCCTTCCCCGAGGCCGTCCGGCACGCCGAGGTACCCGTCTTCCGCACCGCCTTCGTCCCCATGTACCTGCTGGCGCGCCACGTACGGAGCGAAGGGATCAAGGTGGTGCTCAGCGGCGAGGGCGCCGACGAGGCGTTCCTGGGCTACGGCGTCTTCAAGGACACCCTGCTGCTGTCGACCTGGCACGAGCTGGACGACGACACCCGCCTGCGCCGCATGGGGCAGCTCCACCCGTATCTGCGCCACTTCAGCGGCGAGGACGGCCACCGCCGCATGCTCGGCCTCTACCGGCAGTTCACCGAGGAGACCCTGCCCGGCCTCTTCTCCCACCAGATGCGCTTCCAGAACGGCCGCTTCGCCGCACGCCTGCTGAAGAACGCCGGCGACCCCTTCGCCGCCCTGGAGGACCTCGTGGCCGGCGAGCCCGGCTACGCGCGGCTCACCCCCGTGCAGAAGGCCCAGTGGCTGGAGTTCCGCACCCTGCTGAGCGGCTATCTGCTCTCGACCCAGGGCGAGCGCATGGCGCTGGCCCACGGCGTGGAGAACCGCTGCCCCTTCCTCGACCCCGCCGTGGTCCGTCGCGCCGCATCGGTCAACCTGCGGTTCGGCGACCCCTACGACGAGAAGTACCTGCTCAAGCGCGCCTACGCCGAGGTGCTGCCGGAACGGATCGTCAAGAAGGGGAAGTTCCCCTACCGCGCCCCGGACAGCGCCGCGTTCGTCCGCTCCCGCCCGGACTACCGCGAGCTGCTGACCGACCCCGGCACCCTCGACGAGATCGGGGTCCTCGACGCGCGCTTCGTGCGGCGGTTCACCGACCGCGTCTTCGACAGCTCGCCCGAGCAGATCGGCACCAAGGAGAACCAGGCCTTCGTCTGCCTGGCGTCGACGGTCTGGCTGCACCACTGGTACGTGCGCGGCAACGCCCGCCACCGGGACCCGCTGAGGGTTCCCCTGTACGTCGTCGACCGGCGCAGCGGCGCCCTGTCGGCCTAGGACGAAAGAGCGCGCCATGAACAAGGAGAACGACGTCCTCGCCGACGACCGGGACATCGCCGTCATCGGTCTGTCCCTGCGGCTGCCCGGCTCGCGTACGCCCGAGGAGTTCTGGAGCCACCTGGCCGCGGGCCGCTCGCTGATCAGCGAGGTCCCCGAGCGCCGCTGGCGCAAGGAGGACCACCTCGGCCACCCGCGCCGCGAGTTCAACAAGACCAACAGCGTCTGGGGCGGCTTCGTCGACGACGCCGACTGCTTCGACGCAGACTTCTTCCAGATCTCCCCGCGCGAGGCGCGGTCCATGGACCCCCAGCAGCGGATGGCACTGGAGCTGAGCTGGCACGCCCTGGAGGACGCCGGCTACCGGGCCGACCGCGTCGCGGGCTCCGCCACCGGCGTCTTCATGGGCGTGTGCCACTGGGACTACGCCGAGCTGATCGAGCAGGAAGTCGAGGAGATCGACGCCTACTACCCGACCGGCGCCGCGTACGCGATCATCGCCAACCGGGTCTCCCACCACTTCGACCTGCGCGGCCCGAGCGTCGTCAACGACACGGCCTGCGCCGGCTCGCTCGTGGCCGTGCAGCAGGCGGTGTCGGCCCTCCAGGCCGGCGACTGCGACCTGGCGCTCGCCGGCGGGGTCAACCTGACCTGGTCGCCGCGGCACTTCATCGCCTTCGCCAAGGCGGGCATGCTCTCGCCCGACGGCCTGTGCCGGGCCTTCGACGCCGACGCCAACGGCTATGTGCGCGGTGAGGGCGGCGGCATCGTCCTGCTCAAGCGGGCCGCGGACGCCCGCCGCGACGGCGACGCCGTGCACGCGGTGATCAAGGGCATCGGCAGCAACCACGGCGGGCGCACCAGCTCGCTGACCGTCACCAACCCCGCCGCACAGGCCGAACTGATCGCCGGCGTCTACCGCAGGGCCGGTATCGCACCCGAGACCGTCGGCTACGTGGAGACCCACGGCCCGGGCACACCCGTCGGGGACCCCATCGAGGTCCGCGGCCTGAAGCAGGCCTTCGCCGACCTGGCAGCGGACCGGACCGGCCCGGCCGTCGCCCACCGGTGCGGCATCGGCTCCGTGAAGACCAACATCGGCCACCTGGAAGGGGCCGCCGGCATCGCGGGCATGCTCAAGGTCATCCTCGCCATGCGCCACCGCAAGCTGCCCGCCACGGTCAACTTCCGCAAGCTCAACCCCCTCATCAACCTCGACGGCAGCCCGCTGTACGTCCTCGACCGCCTCACCGACTGGCAGGCCGAAGGGTCCGCACCGCTGCGCGCGGGCGTCAGCTCCTTCGGCTTCGGCGGGACCAACGCCCACGCCCTGCTGGAGGCCGTGGACCCGGTGGCCGCCACCGAGGACACCGGCGAACAGTGGCTGCCGGTGTCCGCCAAGGACGAGGACCGGCTCCGCGAGACCTGCGACCGGCTCGCCCGCTGGGTCCGCACCCGCATCGAGCACGACGACCGCCCGTCCCTGACGGACATCGCCCGCACGCTGCGCGAGGGCCGGGTGCCGCTGCGCGAGCGCGTGGTGTTCCGGGCGAGCGGCATCGAGGAGTGGGCGGCACAGCTGGAGAGCGTCGCCGCGGGGGAGGAGCCGCCCGCGCACTGCCCGCGCGGCCGGGCCGGCACCGAAGCCCCCGACGGCCTGGACGCGGACGATCTGACCGCTCTGGCCGAGCGCTGGTTGGAGCAGGAAAGGTGGGACAAGTTCGCGGCCGCCTGGGCCCAGGGCCTGCCCGTGGACTGGGCGCAGTGGCCCGAGCGCGGCCGCCGTGTCCACCTGCCCGGCTATGCGTTCGCCCGTACGCCGCACTGGTTCCGGCCGACCCGGAACGACACGGCCGGACGCCCGGAGCACGGCGGGGCGGACACCGGGCCGGAGCAGGGCATGACAGACACCGGGCCGGAACAGGGCGCGACGGACACCGCCCCCGCCCCGCTCGGCGCGGGCGAGCCGCACGGCGACGGCTGGACCTTCCCCCTGCACTTCGACGCCGCACAGGGCTTCGTCCGCGACCACCTCGTCAACGGCGCACGGATCGTCCCGGGCGTGCTGGCCCTGGAACTCGTCACCGCGGCGGCCGGACGGGCCGCCGTCGCGGGCACCCGGGCCGGGCTCGCGCCCCGCATCCGCAACGCGGTGTGGATCCGCCCGCTGCTCGTCGGCGACGCCGGGCTCTTCCCGCGGCTCCGGCTGACGCCCGCCGCCGACGGCTACGACTACGCGATCACCGACGGCGACGGCACGCCGTACACCAGCGGCCGGGTCGAGTACGTCGAGGCCGCCGAGGACGAGCGGACGGACCCGGACGCGCTGTGCGAGCGGTTCCCCCGGCGCGTCGACGTCGCCGAGGGCTACGCCGCGCTGCGCTCCAGCGGCATCGAGCACGGCCACGCGCTGCGCGCCCTGCACGCCCTGCACCGCGGTCCGGACGGTGTGCTGGCCGAGCTGCGGCTGCCCGCGGGCACCCCGGACGGCATGGCGCTGCAGCCCGCGATCCTCGACAGCGCCCTGCTCGCGGCCCTGGCCCTCGGCCCGGCCGACGGCGGCTGGCGCCGGCCCGCCGCCCCGTCGGTGCCGTTCGCGCTGGACCGGCTCACCGTGCACGCGGCGACGACCTCGACGATGTGGGCGTGGCTGCGGCCGGCCGGCGGCGACAAGGGCACGACCGGAGCCGACATCGATCTGTACGACGGCGACGGCCGGCTGTGCGTGCGCCTTTCCGGCTACACGTCCAGGGAGCTGCCCGGCGCGAAACCGGCGGCGGCGCAGACCCCGGACGGGGAACTGCTGGAGGTCACCGGCGTCTGGGAAGAGGCTCCCGCCCCGGCCCCGGCCCCGGCAGCCGGGCAGGCCACCGCGGACCGCCCGGTGACGGTGCTCAACGCCGCACTCGACGGCGACCTCGCCGCGGCCGGCGCCGCCCGCCTGGGCATGGACGTCCGGCAGCTGGCGGTGGCCACCGATGCCGCCGCCACCGATGCCGCCGCCATGAAGGCGGCCTTCGAGGCCTGCTATCCGCAGGTCCAGCAACTGCTCGGCCAGGGACGGCGGGTGCTCGTCGTCGCACCGGGCACCCCGGACTCGCCGGTCTACGCACCGCTGGCGGCGCTGCTGAAGACCGCACAGCAGGAGAACCCCTCCTTCAGCGGCCGGCTGGTGCTCCTCGACGCCTGCGACCCCCGCGACGCCGACCGCTTCGAGCGGGTGGTCCGGGCGGAGGCCGGCCCCGGAGACGACACCGAGGTCGCCTACGACGCCCAGGACCGCCGGGTGCGGCACCGCTTCGTGGAACTTCCCCGCGGCGAGGCGGGCGGGACCCTGCTGCGCGACGGCGGCGTCTACTGGATCACCGGCGGCGCCGGCGGGCTCGGCCTGCTGCTCGCCGAGCGGCTCTGCGAGCGCCACCGCGCCACCGTCGTCGTCAGCGGCCGCTCGGCGGACAGCCCGGCCACCCTGGCACTGCGCGCCCGCCTGACCCACGGCGAGGTGGCCTACCGCCGCATCGACGTCACGGACCCCGACGCCGTGCGGGACGCGGTCGCGGACATCCGCGCGCTGTACGGACGGCTCGACGGGGTGTTCCACGCGGCCGGCGTCCTCGACGACGGCTACCTCGCGAGCAAGCCCCTGGCGTCCACCGCCGCCGTACTCGCGCCCAAGGTGGACGGCGCCACGTACCTCGACGACGCCACGCGCGCCCACGGCCTGGACTTCCTGCTGCTGTTCGGCTCCGTGGCGGGTGCCTTCGGCAACGCCGCGCAGGGCGACTACGCCGCCGCCAACGCCTTCCTCGACGCCTTCGCCGCACGACGGCAGGCCGCCGGCCGGGTGACCCGCGCGGTGGACTGGCCGCTGTGGGCCGACGGGGGCATGCGCGTGGACGACGCCAGCCTGGCCTATCTGCGCAAGCGCACCGGGACCGTGCCGCTGCCGAGCGGGACCGGCCTGGACGCGCTGGAGCGCGCACTGCACCCCGCCGCACCGGTGCGCCGCGTGGTGCTCTTCGGGGAGCGCGCCAAGCTGCGCGGATACGCGGGCCTGGACCGCGCAGCGAAGCCCGCGCCGCGCACGTCCGGGGCGCGCATGTCCGGGGCGCGGCGCGGTGCGGCCGCGCCGGCCGCCTTGGACGAGAGCGCACTCCTGGCCCGTACACAGGACCTGCTGCGGAACCTGTTCGCCGAGGTGACCCTCCAGGACCCGGAGCACATCCTGGCCGAGGAGAAGCTGGAGACCTACGGCATCGACTCGATCTCCATCGTCGAGCTGACCAGCAGGCTGGAGGACACCTTCGGGTCGCTGCCCAAGACGCTCTTCTTCGAGTACGTCGACCTGCGGGGCGCGGCCGGCTACTTCGTCGCCGAGCACCGCGAACGGCTGCTGGAGCTCTTCGCCCCCGAAGCGGCCGCACCCGAGGAGCCCGCCCCGGAGGTCGCCGCGGTCGAGGAGCCGCCCGCTCCCACGCCCGCCTCCGAGGTTCCCGCCGTGGCGCGGCCGCACACGCCCGCTCCCGCGACCGGGCCCGCCCCGGTCCTCCGGCCCGCCGACCCGGACCGCCACGACATCGCGGTGATCGGCATGGCGGGCCGGTACCCGGGCGCCGACACCCTGGAGGAGTTCTGGGAGCTGCTCAGCGAGGGCCGGCACAGCTTCGAACCCGTCCCCGAGGCGCGGTGGCGGCACAGCGACATCTACTTCGACGAGCGGGACGTCGACGGCAAGACCGTCGTCAGGACCGGCACGTTCCTCCGGGACGTCGAGGCGTTCGATCCGCGCTACTTCAACATCTCCCAGCGCGACGCCGAGCTGCTGTCCCCGGAGGTCCGGCTGTTCCTCCAGGCGGGCGTGACGGCCCTGGAGGACGCGGGCTACTCACGCGAGACGCTGCGGCGCCGCTACGACGGAGACGTCGGCGTGCTCGTCGGCTCGATGAACAACAGCTACTCGCTCTACGGCTTCCAGAACATGCTGATGCGCGGCACCGCGACCAGCGGCAGCGAGCTCGGCGTGATGGCGAACATGCTGTCCTACCACTACGGCTTCACCGGGCCGTCGGTGTTCCTCGACACCATGTGCTCCTCGGCGTCGGCCTGCGTCCATCAGGCGGTGCGCATGCTGCGCGGCGGCGAGTGCCGGGTGGCCGTCGTCGGCGGCATCAACCTGATGCTGCACCCGTTCGACCTCATCGCGACCTCGCAGGCGCACTTCACCACCAAGTCGGCCGACGTGGTGCGCAGTTACGGCCTCGGCGCCGACGGCACGATCCTGGGCGAAGGCGTGGGCACGCTCGTGCTCAAGCCGCTGGCCGACGCCGTCGCCGACGGCGACCACGTCTACGGCGTGATCAAGGGCAGCGGCATGACCAACGCCGGGGTCCGCAACGGCTTCACGGTGCCGAGCCCGCAGCAGCAGGCCCGCGCCATCGAGAAGGCGCTCGACGACGCCGGCGTCGACGCCCGCACCATCAGCTACCTGGAGGGCCACGGCTCGGCGACCTCCCTCGGCGACCCCATCGAGATCAAGGGCGCCGCCCTCGCGTTCGGCCGCCACACCCCGGACCTGGGGTTCTGCGCGCTGGGCTCGGTCAAGTCCAACGTGGCGCACCTGCTGTCCGGGTCCGGCATGGCCGGCCTGACCAAGGTGCTGCTCCAGCTCAAGCACCGCACGCTGGCGCCCTCGCTGCACGCCGAGACACTCAGCTCGGCGATCGACTTCGACCGCACGCCGTTCGTGGTGCAGCGCCGCCGCGACGCCTGGCGGCGCCCCGTGGTCGGCGGCGAGGAGGTGCCGCGCCGGGCGGGTGTGACGTCCATCGGCGCGGGCGGCATCAACGTGCACCTCGTCGTCGAGGAGTACGACGGGCAGGTCGCCGCCGCACCGGAGCGCGGTCGCCCCCGGCTGCTGGTGTTCTCCGCCATGACGCCGCAGGCCCTGCGGACGGTGCTGCGCGACATCCACGCGCACATAGGGCGGACCGCGCCGGGCCTGGACGCCCTGGCCTACACCCTGCAGACCGGCAAGAACGAACTGCCGTGCCGGCTGGCCTTCGTCGCGGACGACATCGCCGACGCCGAGGCCCGGCTGGCCCAGCTGTCCGCCGTGGACCTCACGGCGCAGTCACCCGTCGTCCCCGCGGGCGTGCACTTCACCGCGAGCACGCTGCGGCGCCGGCGCACCGCCGACGCGGCGAGTGTCGAACAGGCCCTGCGCGACGGCGGCCAGGCGGAGCTGGCGCGGCACTGGACGGACGGCGCGAGCGTCGACTGGGACCGGCTGTGGCCGGCGGGCAGCCGCCCGGCCAAGTCGCCGCTGCCCGCCTACCCCTTCGACAAGGTGCGCTGCTGGTACCCCGAGGACGACGACGCGCCCAGCGTGCTGCGGCCGCTCGCGTTCACCCGGCGCGCGCACCCCTGGGTCGGCGTCAACGCCTCCGACCTCAACGGCGTGCGCTACACCCTCCGGCTGCGCGGGGACGAACTCCTCGACTACGTCTACACCGTGGGACGCAAGCGTCGTTACGCCACGGTGGCGCTGCTGGACGCGGCACTGGCGTTCGCGCGGCTCGCCGGGCTGGCAGGTCCGCTGCGGCTGCGCCGCGCGCGCTGGGCCGCGCTCCCCGCCCCCGCGGACGCCCCCGAGGCGTTCACCTGGCGGCTCGGCACGTCCGACGACGGCGGGCACCGCGTCGAGCTGTGGGACGCCGACGAGGCCGCGCTGCACTTCGCCGCCGACGTCGTACCGTCCGCGCCCGCCGAGGACGCCTCGATGCCGCAGGTGCTCTCCGTGCCCGCGACCCTGGAGCGGGAGGACTTCTACGCCGCGCTCGGCCGCGCGGGTCTCGACGCCCGGCCGTACGCCCGCAGCGTCGAAGGGATCACCGAACTCGACGGCCACCGGCTGCTCGTCCGGGTCGCCGAACCGGCCATGTGCCAGGACCCGCACAAGCAGCAGGTACAGCTGCCGGCCTGGGCGCTCGCCGGGCTGGTCCAGGGCGTTTCGCACGCGGTGGGGCGGGTGGACGCCGCCGTGGCGAGGGTCGGATCGGTGCAGGGCGGGCAGTGGGAGCGCACCCGGGCGATCGTGCTGGCGCGGACCTCCGAGACCGTCTTCCATGTGGCCTTCCTCGACGAGGACGGCCGGGTGCTGGGCCGGATCGAGGACGCCGAGTTCACCGTCGGCGACCTCGGGCCGGCACTTCCCGGCGAGACCGGAGGGGCACCGGTGGCACTGTCGCCGACGCCGCTTCAGGCGTCGCCGACGCCGGCCGGTACGGGGGAGCGCAGCCGGCCGGCGGCCGAGCGGCCGGAGCCCGCGCCGCCCGTGACCGCCGCGGTCGCGGACGCTCCGGCGCCGCTGCTCGCGTCGCTGCGCGAGACCGTCGCCGACCTGCTCAAGTTCGACCTGGCCGAGATCGACCTCGACACCCACTTCCACGCCTACGGCTTCGAGTCCATCGCGCTGGCCAAACTGGCCTCGGAACTCAACGGCATCCTCGGCACGGACCTCACCCCCGCCGTCTTCTTCGAGTGCCCCGACATCCGCAGCCTCGCCGAGCACCTGCAGGGCCGCTACGGCCCCGAGCTGACCCTCCCCGCGGTCGCCGACGCACCCGCGCCGGTCGCCGCCGCCCGGCCGGTCCCGGAGGCGTCGCCGCGGCCGCTGCCGTCCCCCGAGCCGGACGACGACGCGGTGGCCATCGTCGGCGCCGCCGGGCGGTTCCCCGGCGCGGACGACCTGGACGCCTTCTGGCAGCGGCTGCGCGCGGGGGAGGACCTGGTCACCGACTACCCCGGCGACCGCTTCGACGGCCCCTACGCGGACGTCGTGGCGCGGGCGGACTTCCCGAAGTTCGCCGGCCTGGTCGAGGACGTGGACCGCTTCGACGCGGACTTCTTCCACCTCTCGCGGCTCGAAGCGGAGCTGATGGACCCGCAGCACCGGCTGGCCCTGCAGACCGTGTGGGCCGCGCTGGAGAACGCCGGCTACGCCCCGGCGCGCCTGCCCGCCGACACCGGCGTCTACTTCGGCGTCTCCGGCGGCGACTACCACCACCTGCTCAACGCCAGCGGCGTGGCACCCGACGGCTTCACCGCCACCGGCAACGCCCACTCGATGCTGGCCAACCGGATCTCCTACGTGCTGGACGTGAACGGGCCGAGCGAACCCGTCGACACGGCCTGCTCCAGCTCGCTCGTGGCGCTGCACCGCGCCGTCGAGAGCATCCGGTCGGGCCGCTGCGAGATGGCCGTCGCGGGCGGGGTGAACCTGCTGCTGAGCGTGGACACCTTCGCCGCGACGCAGATGGCGGGCATGCTCAGCCCGGACGGCCGCTGCAAGACCTTCGCCGCCGGCGCGGACGGCTACGTACGCGCCGAGGGCGTCGCCGCGGTGCTGCTCAAGCCGCTCGCCCGAGCGCGGCGGGACGGCGACGCCATCTGGGGCGTGGTCCGCGGCAGCGCCGAGAACCACGGCGGCCGCGCCGGTTCCCTGACCGCCCCCAACGGCAAGGCGCAGACCGCGCTGATCCAGGACGCCATGCGCGGCATCGACCCGGACAGCATCGGCTACGTCGAGGCGCACGGCACGGGAACCGGCCTGGGCGACCCGGTCGAGGTCAACGCCCTCGACCGCGCCTACCGCGCCCTGCGCACCGCCGAGGGCAGGCCGCCGCACCCGGCCCGGCCGTGCGCGCTCGGCTCGGTGAAGACCAACATCGGCCACGCGGAGTCGGCCGCGGGCCTGGCCGGAGTGCTGAAGGTGCTGCTCGCCATGCGCCACCGCGAGCTGCCGCCGAGCCTGCACTGCGACCGGATCAACCCCCAACTGCCGCTCGACGGCGGCGGTTTCGAGGTGGTGCGTGAACTGCGCCGCTGGGAGCCGCGCACCGACGCCACCGGGCGGCCGTGGCCGCTGCGCGCCGGCGTGAGCAGCTTCGGCTTCGGCGGCGCCAACGCCCATGTCGTGCTCGAAGCACCGCCCGCGGCGTCCGCACCGGCGCAGCCGGCCCGCCCGGCCGCCTCCCAGGCCGTCGTGCTGTCCGCCCGCGACGACGTCCGGCTGCGTGCCGCGGCCGGACGGCTGCGGGACTTCCTCGACCGGGCGCGCCGCGACGGGCACGCCCCGGACCTGGCGGACCTGGCGTTCACCCTCCAGGTCGGCCGGGAGGCCATGGAAGCGCGCCTGGGCTTCGTCGCCGGAAGCCTCGACGACGTGCTCGGCACGCTGGACCGGTTCCTCGCGGGCGACGAGCCCGCCGGCTGGCACACCGGCGGCCTGCGGCGCTCGCGCGGCGCCGGTGTGCGGCGCGAGCCGGAGCAGTCCCCCGAGGTCACCCGGGCCCTGCACGACGGGCGGCTCGACCACGTCACCGCCCTGTGGTGCGAGGGAGCGTCAGTCGACTGGCGGGCGAGCCACCCCGCAGGCGAACGCCGCACCGTGCGGCTGCCGGCCTACCCCTTCGCCCGCGACCGCTACTGGGTGCCCGCGGACGGCCGCGCACCCGTCCCGCCTGCGGCGGCGGCCGTCCCGCCCCCCGCGGCCGAGCCCGCGTTCGAGACCGACGCCCGTGCGGCGCTGCTCGACGCGGTCCTCGACGGCCGGGCCGGACCGGACGCCCTGAGCCGGATCTGACGCATCCCCCCTGCCTCCTGACTGGACCGGGCGGCCCGGCCGCCCAGTGACCTGGAACGGAATGAACGTGAGCAGAAACATCCTTCGTGTGCCGGCCTGGCGCGACGAACCGCTGCGAGGGCGCACCGCGGCCCCCACCACCCGTCGGCTGGTCGTGCTGTGCGACGTCCCCGACGCGGACGTGACCGCGCTGCGCCGGAAGCTGCCCGGACTGTCCGTCGCCCGCGTCGAAAGCCGTGCCGACGGGCCCGCGGCCGCCTACGAGCACGCGGCGACCCTGCTGCTCGGCGAACTCCAGCGGCTGCTGAACCAGCCGGCCGGCGGCCCCCGTTGCGTGCAGGTCGTCTGCCGCGAGGGCGGCCCCTACGGCTACGCCGGTCTGATCGGCATGCTGCGCACCGCCGCACTGGAGGACCCGGCGCTGCACGGCCAGCTGATCGAGTTCACCGAGTGGCCGCCGGGCGAGGAACTCGCCGAGGTACTGCGGGCGGAGGAGGGGCAGGCGGCGGACCACGTGCGCCACACCGACGGCCGCCGCCAGGTGCGCACCTGGGCGGCGGCCCCGGACCAGGCGGCACCCCCGCCGGTGTGGAAGGCCGACGGCGTCTACCTGATCAGCGGGGGAGCGGGCGGCGTCGGCCGGCTGGTCGCCGCCGACATCGCGGCCCACGCCCCCGGAGCCCGGGCCGTGCTGTGCGGACGCTCGCCGGCGGACCTCCTGCCGGGGCGGCCGGGCCCGCACACCGAGTACCGCCGGGTGGACGTCACCGACGCCGCCGCCGTGGCCGATCTGGTCGACTCCCTTGTGCGCACGTACGGCAGGCTCGACGGGGTCGTGCACGCGGCCGGCCTGATCAGCGACGACTATGTGATCCGCAAGTCCCACCAGGACGCCCAGCGGGTCCTGGCGCCGAAGGCCGCCGGACTGGTGAACCTCGACGAGGCCACCCGCCGGCTGCCACTGGACTTCCTCGCGGCGTTCTCCTCCGGCGCCGGGACGCGAGGCAACCCCGGCCAGGCCGACTACGCCGCCGCCAACGGGTTCCTCGACGCCTACCTGGCCCACCGCGCCGGCTTGGCCGCCGCGGGCGAGCGCCACGGCACGAGCGTGTCGATCGGCTGGCCGCTGTGGCAGGACGGCGGGATGGCCGTCCCGGCCGAGGACCTGCCCGCGCTCACCGCGCGCTTCGGGCGCCCCCTGGCAACGGACACCGCGCTGCGGGCCCTGCACGGCGCACTGGCGCTCGGCACACCACACCTACTGGTCATGGACGAGGAGAGCGCAGTGGACGGCGAAGGCCCGCAGGAGTCGGCGACGACGCAGACGACGCGGACGACGCGGACGGGACCGGCGCAGCTGCGGGCGCGCGTGCTGCCGCTGCTGAAGGAGCTGGTCGCCCAGACGGTGCGGCTGGACGCCGCCCGGCTCGACGCCGCCGCCCCGCTCGACGCCTTCGGCATCGACTCGCTGGCCGTGACCCGGCTCAACCGCCACTTCGCGCGGTGGTTCGACGCCCTGCCCAAGACGGTGCTCTACCAGTACCCGACGCTGAACGACCTGGCCGGCCACCTGGCGGAGCAGCACACGGACGGCTGCCGCCGCTGGCTGGACGACGCGGCGGGAGCGGCCACCGCACCGGAGGCGACGGCCACGACCGATGCGCCGGACCCGGCGCGGGCCGCGGCGGCCGCCGCACCGGTGCGCCCCCGGGCCCGCGCGGCGAAGCCGCCGCGTCCGGCCGGCGCCGCCGAGCCGATCGCCATCATCGGCCTGAGCGGGCGCTACCCGGGTGCCGCGACCCTGGAGGCGTTCTGGGAGAACCTGCGCGCGGGCCGGGAGAGCGTCCGCGAGATCCCCGCCGAGCGCTGGTCGCTGGACGGCTTCTTCGAACCGGACCCGCAGCGGGCCGTGGAGCGGGGTGCCAGCTACAGCAAGTGGGGAGCCTTCCTCGACGACTTCGCCCGCTTCGACGCCGCGTTCTTCGGGATCGCGCCGCGCGACGCGGCCGACATGGACCCGCAGGAACGGCTGTTCGTCGAGAGCGCCTGGTCGGTGCTGGAGGACGCCGGCTACACCCGGCGGCGCCTCGCCGAGCAGCACGGCTCGTCGGTCGGCGTCTTCGCCGGGATCACCAAGACCGGCTTCGACCGCCACCGCCCGCCGGCCACCGACGGACTGCCGCCCGCACCGCGCACGTCCTTCGGATCGCTGGCCAACCGGGTGTCGTACCTGCTGGACCTGCACGGCCCGAGCATGCCGATCGACACCATGTGCTCGTCGTCGCTGACCGCGATCCACGAGGCGTGCGAGCACCTGCGCCACGGCGCGTGCGAACTGGCCATCGCCGGCGGCGTCAACCTCTACCTGCACCCCTCCTCGTACGTCGAACTGAGCCGCTCCCGGATGCTCGCCACCGACGGCCACTGCCGCAGCTTCGGCGCCGGCGGCGACGGGTTCCTGCCCGGCGAGGGCGTCGGCGCGGTGCTGCTGAAGCCGCTGGCCGCGGCCGAGGCCGACGGCGACCCCGTCCACGCGGTGATCGTCGGCTCCGCCATCAACCACGGCGGACGCACCAACGGCTACACCGTGCCCAACCCGCGCGCACAGGCCGCGCTGATCCGAGACGCCCTCGACCGCGCAGGGGTGTCCGCCGCCGGCATCGGCTACGTCGAGGCGCACGGCACCGGCACCCGGCTCGGCGACCCCGTCGAGATCGACGGCCTGACCCAGGCCTTCGCGCCCGACACCGGGCAGAGCGGGGCCTGCGCCCTCGGCTCGGTCAAGTCGAACATCGGCCACCTGGAGGCCGCCGCGGGCATCGCGGGCCTGACCAAGGCCGTACTGCAGCTGCGGCACGGCGAGTTCGCGCCCACCCTGCACGCCGAGCAGACCAACCCCGACATCGACTTCGCGGCCACCCCGTTCACCCTGCAGACCGGCGGGGCCCCCTGGCCGCGGCCCGCGGACGGCGGCCCGCGGATGGCCGGCATCTCCTCGTTCGGTGCCGGCGGCGCCAACGCCCATGTCATCGTCGCCGAGTACCGGGGCACGACGACCGCCGCCGCCCCGCCCGCCCCGTCCCCGCGACCGGTGCTGCTGCCGCTGTCCGCCCGGACCACCGAGGACCTGAGCGCACGGGCCGGCCAGCTCTCGGCCCTGCTGCGCTCCGGGGCCCCGGTGGACCTGGCCGCCGTCGCGGCCACCCTGCAGACCGGCCGCGAGGAGATGGACGAGCGGGTGTGCTTCGTCGCGAGCACACCGGAGGAGTGGCGCGACCAGCTGGCCGCCTTCCTCGCCGACCCCGAGGCCGAGGGACCGTGGTCCCGCGGCCGCGTCCGGGCCACCCGCGAGACCCTGGCCGCCCTGGCGGAGAAGGACGAACTGCGCGAGCTGGTCGCCCGCTGGACCAGCCGCGGCGACTGGCGGGACCTGGCCGCCTTCTGGGCCAAGGGCATGCCGCTCGACTGGACCCGCCTGCACACAGGCGCCAAGGCGCCCGCACGGGTCCATCTGCCCGCCTACCCCTTCGCCGGACGGCAGTTCTGGTACGGCCCGGCCGGCGGCGAGCGCCCGGAGACGACGCCGGCCGCCGCCCCGCCCGGCACGTCGGCGGCCGGGACCGCCGACGTCGAGCGCATCCTGCTCGACGCGCTGGCCGAAGCCCTGCAGATGCCGGTCGCCGAGATCGAGCGCCGCCGCCCCTTCGCCGACTACGGCCTGGACTCCATCCTCGGCGTGAACCTGGTCCACCGGCTCAACACGGCCCTGGGCACCGCGCTGGAGACCACCGACCTGTTCGACCACGGCACCGTCGAGCGCCTGCACGCGTTCCTCGTCGCCACCCGCGGCGACGCGTCGCCCGCACCGGCCTCCCCGGCGGCCGCCGCCGCGACGCCGGACGACGACGCCGTCGCCGTCGTCGGGATGGCCGCCCGCTACGCCGACGCCGAGGACCCGCGCGCCCTGTGGGACCACCTGACGGCCGGCCACGACCTCGTCGAACCGGTGACCCGCTGGCCGCTCGGCCAGGACGTGGCCTGCCGCGCCGGCGGCTTCGTCCGCGGCATCGACCAGTTCGACCCGGTGTTCTTCGCCATCTCCGGCGTCGAGGCCGCCGCCATGGATCCCCAGCAGCGGATCTTCCTCGAACAGTGCTGGAACGCCCTGGAGGACGCCGGCTACACCGGCGAACGCCTGACCAGCCGCAACTGCGGTGTCTACGTGGGCTGTTACGCCGGCGACTACCACGACCAGCTCGCCTCCCGGCCACCGGCGCAGGCCCTGTGGGGCACCATGGGCTCGGTCGTCGCCTCACGGATCGCCTACCACCTCGACCTCAAGGGCCCCGCCCTCACCACCGACACCTCCTGCTCCAGCTCGCTGGTCTCGCTCCACCTCGCCTGCCGCGACCTGCTCTCCGGCGACGCCGACCTGGCCCTGGCCGGCGGGGTGTTCATCCAGACCACGCCGCGGCTGTACGAGTCGGCGACCCGGGCGGGCATGCTCTCGCCCAGTGGCCGTTGCCACAGCTTCGACGCCCGCGCCGACGGCTTCGTCCCGGGCGAGGGCGCGGGCGCGGTCGTCCTCAAGCGGCTCGCCGACGCCCGCCGCGACGGCGACCACATCTACGGCATCGTCCGCGGCTCGGGCATCAACCAGGACGGCACCACCAACGGCATCACCGCCCCCAGCGCCGCCTCGCAGGAACAGCTCCTGCGCGAGGTCCACACCGCCTGCGGCATCGAGCCCGGCGGCATCCAGTTCGTCGAGGCCCACGGCACGGGCACCCAGCTCGGCGACCCGATCGAATTCCGCGCGCTGACCCGCGCGTTCGAGGGCGCCCCGGCCGGGAGCGCCGTGCTGGGATCGATCAAGACCAACATCGGGCACACACAGTTCGCCGCCGGCATCGCGGGCGTCATCAAGGCGCTGCTGGCCCTGCACAACCGGCAGATCCCGCCGTCGCTCCACTTCCACGAGGCCAACCGGGCCGTCGTGCTCGACGGCAGCCCGTTCACCGTCACCACCACCGCGCAGCCCTGGGCGGCGCCCGTACGCGGCCCGCGCCGGGCGGCCGTCAGCTCCTTCGGAGCCAGCGGCACCAACGCGCACGTCGTACTGGAGGAGCATCCGGTCTCCCAGAGCACCGCCGCGGACGGGGAGCACGCCTTCCTGCTGTCGGCCCGCACCCCGGCCGCCCTGCGCGCCGTCGCCGAACGGCTGCTCGCCCACCTCGACCGCGAACCCGCTCTGCCCGCCGACGCCGTCGCCTACAGCCTGGCCGCGGGGCGCAGCCACTTCGAGCACCGGCTGGCCGTCGTCGCCACCGGCCTGCCCGACCTGGCGGCACGCCTGCGCCACTGGCTGTCCGGCACCGCCGGCGACACGGTGCTGCAGGGGGAGACCGCCGCGGACCCCCGTCCGGTCGCCGGTGTGCGCGCCCTGGCCCCGGCCGCACTGGCTGCGGCGTACGTACGGGGCGAGGCCGACCGGTTCGCCGACAGCTTCCCGCCCGCCTCGCGCCGCCAGGTGCCGCTGCCGACCTACCCGTTCGAGCGGCAGCGCTACTGGACCGACACCGCCGACGCCACCGGCACCGCCGACACCCGGGAAGACCGGGCGCCTGAGGGGGCCGAGGACGCCGCGTACCGCCTCCGGCTCGGCGGCGAGGAGTTCTTCCTGGCCGACCACCACGTGGGCGGCCGGGCCGTGCTGCCCGGCGTGCTCGCGCTGGAGGTCGCCCGCCGCGCCGTGACCGGCGGTTCCTTCGCACCGGTCGGCCTGCGCGACGTGGTGTGGCCCGAGCCGTTCCCCGTCGGGGACGGCGGCGCCGAACTGCGCGTCGAGCGGGACGGCGACGCCTTCCGCGTCCTGCGCGACGACCGTGCCGTGCACGCCCAGGGACGGATCGCCACGCCCGGCTCGCCCCGGCCCGCGCAACTGGACGCCCTGCGGGCCCGCTGCGACCGCCGCACTCTGACGCGCAGTCAGGTACGGGCGGCCCTCGACGCCGTCGGCATCCGCCACGGAGCACGCCTGCGCGCCATCGACACCCTGGCCGTCGGCGACGGCGAGGTGCTGGCCCGGCTCGTCCTGCCCGACGGCGCCCGCGACGGCGCGTTCGCACTGCACCCCGCGATGCTCGACAGCGCCGTCCAGGCCGTCGTCGGCCTCTACGGCGACGCCACCGGCACCCTCGACGAACAACGCGGCGCGCCCGCGCTGCCGTTCGCCCTGGACGCCGCCGACCTCTTCGCCCCCACCACCGAGCGGATGTGGGCCCATCTGCGCCACACCGAGGGCTACGCCCCCGCCGCCGACCAGGACGTGACGAAAGCCGACATCGATGTGTACGACGACGACGGACGGCTCTGCGCGAGCCTGCGCGGCTACGCGTTCCGCCGTATGACCGCCCCGTCCGACAAGACCCCGCGCGCGACGCTGCTGGCACCGGTGTGGGACGCCCTGCCCGCCGCGCCCGCCGCACCGTGGCCCCACCCGCGGACCCGCGTCGTGCTGCTCGGCGGCACCGCCGGGGAACAGGACGGGCTGCGCCGCCGCTACCCGGACGCCACCGTCCTGGACGCCCGCGCCGACGAGCCGGCCGACCGGCTGGCCGCGCGGCTGCCCGTCGGCGCCGAGCACGTCTTCTGGCTCGCTCCGGCCGGCCCCGCCGGCGACCCGGCCACGGCGCGCCACGACGCCCCCCTCGCCGTCTTCCGCCTGGTCAAGGCGCTCCTGGCCGACGGCGCCGACGCCCGTGAACTGGGTCTGACCCTGGTCACCCGGCAGGCGCGCCGACTGCCGGGCGACACCGACTGCGACCCCGCCCACGCCGGTGTGCACGGCCTCGCCGGCACCCTGGCCAAGGAGTACCCGCACTGGCACCTCCGCGTCGCCGACGTCGAGGCGGACGTCCCGGTGCCCTGGCCGGCGCTGCTGGACCTGCCCGCCGACCCCCGTGGCGAGACCCTGGCCCACCGGCACGGCGAGTGGTACCGCCCGCGCCTGCTGGAGACCCACGAGCCCGGCACCGTGGCCGCCCCGCCCGAGCCCGGCGGCGTGCTCGTGGCCATCGGCGGCGCCGGCGGCATCGGCACCGTGTGGACCGAGCACATGATGCGCCGGCACGGCGCCCGGGTCGTCTGGATCGGCCGCCGCCCCCTGGACGCCGCGATCACCGCCCGGCAGGAGGCACTGGCGGCGTACGGCCCCGCACCGGACTACATCCAGGCCGACGCGACCGATCCCGACGCCCTGCGCCGTGCCCGCGACGAGATCGTGCGGCGGCACGGACCCGTGCGCGGCGTCCTGCACACCGCGATCGTCCTCGGCGACCAGACCCTGGCCCGGATGGACGAGGACCGGTTCCGCACGACCTACGCCGCCAAGGCCGACATCGCGGCGAACCTCGCCGACGCCTTCGCCGGCCAGCCGCTGGCGTTCGTCGCGTTCTTCTCCTCCATGCAGGCCTTCTTCAAGGCCCCCGGACAGGCCAACTACGCGGCGGGCTGCACCTTCGCCGACGCCTACGCCGAGCATCTGGCCACCCGGCTCGACTGCCCGGTCAAGGTCATGAACTGGGGTTACTGGGCCGGCGTCGGCGTGGTCACCGCCGACGGCTACCGCCGGCGCATGGCACAACTGGGCCTGGGCTCGATCGACCCGGACGAGGGCATGGCCGCCTTCGACGCCCTGCTGGCCTCCCCGTACCCGCAGTTGGCGCTGCTCAAGGCCACCGACACCCGCAGCATCGACGGCCTCCACGACGACGACGCCCTCACCCACCCGGCCGCCGCCCTCCCGTCGCTGATCGGCGCGCTGGGCGAGCACCGCCCCGACCGCCGCGCCGAGATCGCGCGGCTGCGCGAGCAGGCGGGCGGGCACGCCGGCGCCATGCAGGACGCCCTCGTCGACATCACCTGGGCGCTGCTCGCGTCCCTGGGCCTGTTCCGCGACGGCCGCGCGGCCACCGCCGCCCAGTGGCGCGCCGTCGGCGGCATCGAGGACCGCTACCAGCGCTGGACCGAGCACACCCTCGCCGTCCTCGCCGACGCGGGCCGCCTGCGCCGCGCGGGCGAGGACGCCTACGCCGCCCTCGACACCCGCACCGGATCCCTCGACGACGCCTGGGCCGACTGGGACCGGGCGCGGCAACCGTGGCTGGCCGACGACGCCAAACGCCCCCAGGCCGTCCTCATCGACACCACGCTGCGCTCGCTGACCGGCATCCTCACCGGCCGCCGCCGGGCCACCGACGTGATGTTCCCCCAGGCCTCGCTCGAACTGGTCGAGGGCGTCTACAAGAACAACCCGGTCGCCGACTACTTCAACGACGTGCTCGCCGACACCCTCGTCGACTACCTCCAGCGCCGGCTGGCCGACGACCCGGACGCGCGGCTGCGCATCCTGGAGATCGGCGCCGGCACCGGCGGCACCAGCGCCACCGTGTTCCGCAGGCTGCGGCCGTGGGCCGGGCACATCGACACGTACAGCTACACCGACATCTCCAAGGCGTTCCTGCTGCACGCGCAGCGGGAGTACGGCGAGCTCGCCCCGTACCTCGACACCCGGCTCTTCAACGCCGAGAAGCCCCTGGCGGGCCAGGAGGTGGCCCCCGGCGCGTACGACGTGGTGATCGCCACCAACGTGCTGCACGCGACCCGCAACATCCGCACGACGCTGCGCAACGCCAAGGCCGCCGCGCGCCCCCACGCGCTGCTGCTGCTCAACGAGCTGAGCGACAACATCCTCTTCAGCCACCTCACGTTCGGCCTGCTGGACGGCTGGTGGCTCTACGACGACCCGGGGCCGCGGATCGCCGGTTCTCCGGGCCTGGCGCCGGAGAGCTGGCGGCGGGTGCTCGGCGAGGTCGGCTTCCGCGCGGCGTTCGTCGCCGCCGAGGGCGCCGACGACCTCGGCCAGCAGGTGATCGTCGCCGAGAGCGACGGGGCGGTCCGCCAGCCGCGCCCGGACGGGGAGTCGGCCTTCCGCGGCACCCTCACCCCGGCGCGTCCCCGGCCCGCCGAGCCGCAACCGCCCGCCCCGACGCCGACGCCGGCCGCCGCCGACGGCGTGCGCGACGACGAGCGGCTGGCGGACCTGGCCCGCGACCACTTCCGCGCCCTGGTCGCGGACACCCTGCGACTGCCGGTCTCCGACATCCGGGCCGATGTGTCCTTCGACCGCTACGGCATCGACTCCATCCTGGTCGTCCAGCTGACCGAGGCGGTCCGCAAGGGGCTCGACAACGTCGGCAGCACGCTGTTCTTCGAGGTGCGGACGGTCGACGGCCTCGTACGGCACTTCCTGCGCACCCAGCCCGACGCGCTGGCGGCGCTGGTCGGACTGACGAACGAGGATTCCGCGCCCGCGTCGACCGCGCCCTCGTCGCCCGAGCCCGAGCCCGAGCCCGCTGAGCCCTCCGCCACCGCGCCCGAGCCGAACGGCGCCCCGGAGCGCCCCGCCGAGGCCCCCGCCCTCGCCGCCCACCCGGCGGTCGAGCCGCCCCGCGACGGGCAGCAGATGCCCATCGCCGTCGTCGGCATGGCGGGCCGCTACCCGGGCGCACCCGACCTGGACACCTACTGGGAGAACCTGCTCGCCGGCCGGGACAGCGTCACCGAGATCCCCGCCGGGCGCTGGGACCACGGGCGTTACTACGACCCGCGCCGCGGCGTGCCCGGCAGGACGTACAGCAAGTGGGGCGGCTTCCTCGACGGGATCGACGAGTTCGACCCGCTGTTCTTCGGGATCTCGCCGAAGGCGGCGTCCACGATGGACCCCCAGGAGCGGCTGTTCCTGCAGTGCGCCCACACCACCCTGGAGGACGCCGGTTACACGCGCGACGCCCTGCGTGCCGCGGCCCGCGCCCGGGTGGCCGAGGACGCCGGTGACATCGGGGTGTTCGTCGGCGCGATGTACTCCGAGTACCAGCTCTACGGTGCCGAGTACAGCGTGCGCGGTGAGCCGGTCGTCGTCCCCGGCAGCCTGGCGTCCATCGCCAACCGCGTCTCGTACTTCCTCGACGCGAGCGGCCCCAGCGCCACCGTCGACACCATGTGCGCCTCGGCGCTGTCCGCGATCCACCTCGCCTGCGCCGCCCTCCAGCGCGGGGAGTGCGGTGTCGCCCTGGCCGGCGGGGTCAACCTGTCGGTGCACCCGGGCAAGTACCTGATGATCGGCGAGGGTCAGTTCGCCTCCAGCGACGGCCGCTGCCGCAGCTTCGGCGAGGGCGGCGACGGCTATGTGCCCGGCGAGGGCGTCGGCGCGGTGCTGCTGCGCCCGCTCGCCGACGCCGTCGCCGACGGCGACCGCATCCTCGGCGTGATCCGCGGCACCGCCGTCAACCACGGTGGCCACACGCACGGATTCACCGTGCCGAACCCGCTCGCGCAGGCGGCGGTCGTCCGCAGCGCCTGGCGCCGGGCCGGCGTGGACCCGCGGGACATCGGCTGCATCGAGGCGCACGGCACCGGCACCGCACTGGGCGACCCGATCGAGATCGCCGGGCTGAACGCGGCCTTCGCCGAGTTCACCGACGACCGGAACTTCTGCGCCATCGGCTCGGCGAAGTCGAACATCGGCCACCTGGAGTCGGCGGCCGGCATCGCGGGCCTGGCCAAGCTGCTGCTGCAGATGCGGCACGGCACGCTCGTACCGTCCCTGCACGCCGCACGCGTCAACCCCGAGATCGACTTCGCCGACAGCCCCTTCGTCCTGCAGCGCGAGGCCGCGCCCTGGCCGCGGACCGGCGCCCGCCCGCGCCTGGGCGGCCTCTCCTCGTTCGGCGCGGGCGGCTCCAACGCCCATGTCGTGGTCGAGGAGTACGTCGAGCAGCCCGCCGGGACGGACCGCGCGCCCGCGCACCGCGGCGAGGCCGTCGTCGCGGTGCTGTCCGCCTTCGACGAGGAGCGGCTGCGCGAGTCGGCCGGCCGGCTGCGCGACGCGCTGCGCACCGAGCGGTGGAGCGGCGCGGACCTGCCCGACATCGCCTACACGCTGCAGGTCGGCCGAGAGGCGATGACCGCACGGTTCGCCGTGGTCGCCGACACGCTGACCGCCCTGGTCGAGGCGCTGGACGCCTGCGCGCTCGGCGGCGCACTGCCCGCGGGCGCGTACCTCCACGCCGGCGGCGAACGGGGCGGCGCGACCCGGGACTTCCTCACCGACGAGGACTTCCAGGAGACGGTCGTGCGCTGGGCCCGGCGCGGCAAGCTGGCGCCGTTGGCCGAGGCCTGGACCAGCGGCCTGACCGTCGACTGGGCCCGCCTCCACACCGAGGGAGCCACCCCGCGCAAGGTCGCACTGCCCGGCTACCCGTTCGCCCGGGAGCGCTACTGGTACACCGACGGACTGCCGGAACTCGCGGACGCACCCGCCGCGTCGGGCGCCGCCGTGCCGCCGCCGGCCGCCCCGCGCCCCGCCGCGGCGGCCCCGCCCGCGACGACGCCCGCCGTGCCCGCCCCGCCCGTGACGACGCCCGCCGTGCCCGCCCAGCCGGCCCACTCCTACGAGCTGCCCGCGGGCGACCTCACCCTGCACCCCGTCTGGGAGCCCGCCCGGCTGCTGCGCGGCAGCCCCTACCCGTCCGCGGCCTCCCGGGTGGTGGCGATCGGCCTCGAACCGGACGTCCTCGCGGAGCTGACCGCCCGCCGCCCGGAGACCCTGGCGCTGGACACCACCGGCGCGTCGTCCGCCGAAGAGGTACGTGACGCACTCGCCCGCCTGGGCGACGACTTCGACCACGTCGTCCTGCAGTTCCCGACCGCCGCCGCCGACGGCGCCCAGGCGCGGATCGGTGCCCAACGCGCGGCGATCCGGCGGATGTTCCGCGTCCTGAAGGCACTGGCCCTCACCCGGGACGAGCAGCGGCTCGGGCTGACCCTCGTGACCCGCGACGCGTTCGACGCGGGCGGCTCGAAGGCCGCCGACCCCGCCCAGGCGAGCCTGCACGGCCTGATCGGCGGACTGGCCAAGGAACAGCCGCACTGGCGCATCCGCGCGGTCGACCTGGCCGACGGCGAACCGTTCGTCGCCGACGAGGTCTTCGCGCTGCCCGCCGACCGCCGCGCCCACCCGCTCGCCCGCCGCGGCGGCCAGTGGCTGCGCCGCCAGCTCCTGCCGGTGGACGCCACCGAGCCGCCCACCGAGCCCGTGCTGCGCCGCAACGGCGTCTATGTGCTCATCGGCGGCGCGGGCGACCTCGGCCTGCTGCTCAGCGAGTACCTCGTACGGCAGCACGACGCACACGTCGTATGGGTCGGCCGGCGCGCCGAGGACGAGGACATCCGGGCCAAGGCGGCCCGGGTCGGGGCGGGCGGACGCAGCCCGCTCTACCTCTCCGCCGACGCCTCCGACCCCGACGCGCTCGCCCGCATGCGGGACGAGGTGGTCCGCCGCCACGGCCGGATCGACGGCGTGGTGCACCTGGCCATGGTGTTCAGCCACACCCCGCTCGCCCGGATGACCGAGCACGAGCTGGAGGCCACCCTCGCCGCCAAGGTCGACCCGTGCGTGCACTTCGCCGACGTCTTCGCCGGCCACGGCCTGGACTTCGTCCTGCTGATCTCCTCGCTGGTCAGCTTCATCCGCAACTCCCACCAGGCGCACTACTCGGCGGCCTGCGCCTACGAGGACGCCCGCGCCGACGCCCTGCGCGCGGCGCTGGACTGCCGGGTCAAGGTCGTCAACTGGGGCTACTGGGACAACGTCCCCGACGAGCTGCTGCGCGAGGTGACCTCGATGGGGCTGGCCCCGATCGACCCCGCCGCGGCGATGGGCGCACTGGAACGCCTCCTGGCCGGCCCGCTGCACCAGATCGGCTTCATGCGGCTGGGCCGCCCGCTGCCCGTCGAAGGGGTGCTCACCGCGGAGACGCTGACCCCGCAGGCGCACGGTGCGGCGGCCCGCGGCGGCGCCGCGCCCCTCGCCCTGCCCACCGACCTGGCCGCGTACCACGCGGGCCCGGTCCCGGGCGAGATCGACGCCTGTCTGCTCCGCCGCCTCGCCGCCGAGCTGCGCCGGGCGGGCCTTGCGGACCCGCGCCACGGCCTGGCCGAGTGGAAGGAGCGGCGGGGCGTGGACGCGCGGTTCGACGGCTGGCTCTCGGCCACCCTGCGCGTGCTCGCCGAGCACGGGGTCATCGACGGCGAGGGCCGCTGGAGCACCGGCGGCCCGACCGCCGGGGACGTCGACGCCTGCCGTGCCGACTGGGCCGCGCACACGCCCCGGTGGGCCGCCGCCAACCCCGATCTGCGGGCACCGCTGAACCTGCTGGACCAGACCCTGCCCGCGCTCGCCGACATCCTGTGCGGCCGGGTGCGCGCCACCGACGTGCTGTTCCCCCAGGGGGCGTTCTCCCTCGTCGAAGGCGTCTACCGGGACAACCGGGTGGCCGGGCACTTCAACGCCGTCCTCGCCGAACACGTGGCGGCCTTCCTGCGCGCGCGCCGGGACGCCGACCCGGGGGCCCGCCTGCGCGTCCTGGAGATCGGCGCGGGCACCGGCGGCACCACCGGCCCCGTGCTCGACCGCCTCGCCCGCGAAGGGCTGGACCTGGCCGAGTACTGCTTCACCGACCTGTCCCAGGCGTTCCTGCAAAGCGCCCAGGACACCTTCGGGCCGGGCCGCGACCACCTCACGTACCGCGTCTTCGACGCGGCCAGGCCCCCGCACGCCCAGGGGCTCGACACCGGCGCCTTCGACGTCGTCATCGCGGCCAACGTGCTGCACGCCACCGACAACATCCGCCCGGCCCTGCGGCACGCCAAGGCGCTGCTGCGCGGCAACGGTCTGCTGGCCCTCAACGAGATCAGCGGCTTCTACCTCGTCAACCACCTCACCTTCGGCCTGCTGGACGGCTGGTGGCTCTACGACGACGCCGAACTGCGGGTGCCCGGCAGCCCCGCGCTGTCGCCGGAGGCCTGGCAGCTCGTACTGGAGCAGGAGGGCTTCACCGGCATCGGCCACCCGGCGCGGGACGCGCTGGCGCTCGGGCAGCAGGTCGTCGTGGCCCACAGCGACGGTCTCGCCCGCAGCCCGCGCCTGCTCCCCGAGACGCCCGAGGCGAGCGGCGCCTCGGCCCGGCCGCCGGCGGAGCCCGCGGCCCCGGCCCCCGGCTCCGGCCCGGCTCCGGCGCCCGGCCCCTCCGTGGCCCGGACGGTCACGGACGTGGTCCTGGCCGAGCTCGCCGACGCGCTGCGGATGCCCGCCGACCGGATCAGCCCGGACCAGGCGTTCGCCGACTACGGCCTCGACTCCATCGTCGGCGCCCGGTTCGTCCAGCGCCTCAACGAGGAGCTGCGGACCGACCTGCTGACCACGGTCATCTTCGACTACCGCAGCGTGACGCAGCTCGCCGCCCACATCGCCGAGAGCCACCGGCCGCAACCGGCGGCCCCGGCGGCCCCGGCGGCCCCGGCCGCGCCGGCCCCCACCGTCCCGGCACCGGTGCCCGCTTCGGACACCACCGGAGCCCCGCACCGCCCCGAAGGGCGCGAGCCCATCGCCATCGTCGGGATCAGCGGCCGCTTCGCGGAGTCGGACGACCCCGACGCCCTCTGGCAGCACCTCGCCGCCGGCCGCGACCTCGTCGGCCCCGTCGAGCGGTGGGACCTGTCCGGCTACAGCCGGGACGAACTGCCCTGCCGCACGGGCAGTTTCCTCGACGGCATCGACCGCTTCGACGCCCGCTTCTTCAACCTGACCGGCCTCGAAGCCACCTACACCGACCCCCAGCAGCGGCTCTTCCTCGAACAGGCGTGGGCGGCCATCGAGGACGCCGGCTACGCGGGCTCCTCGCTGGACGGCCGCCGGTGCGGCGTCTACGCCGGCTGCACCGGCGGCGACTACCCGCAGTGGTTCGAGGGCGCCCCGCCCGCCCAGGCGGCATGGGGCAACGCGCCCTCGGTCGTACCGGCGCGCATCGCCTACCACCTGAACCTCCAGGGCCCCGCCGTCGCGGTCGACACCGCCTGCTCCAGCTCACTGGTCGCCGTTCACCTCGCCTGCCAGGGCCTGTGGACCGGCGAAACCGATCTGGCCCTCGCGGGCGGCGTCAGCGTCCAGACCACCCCGGACACCTACCTGGCGGCCGGCCGCGGCGGGATGCTCTCGCCCACCGGCAAGTGCCACACCTTCGACGCCGCCGCCGACGGATTCGTCCCCGGTGAGGGCGTGGGCGTCGTGGTGCTGCGCCGGCTGTCCGACGCACTGGCCGACGGCGACCACATCCACGCCGTGATCCGCGGCAGCGCCGTCAACCAGGACGGGGCCACCAACGGCATCACCGCCCCCAGCGCCCTGTCGCAGGAGCGCCTCATCCGCCAGGTGCACACCGAATTCGGCATCGACCCGGCCGAGATCGGCATGGTCGAGGCGCACGGCACCGGCACCCAGCTCGGCGACCCCATCGAATGCCAGGCCCTGGTCGGCGCGTTCGGGACCGCCGGCGGCCGCGACACCTGCGCACTCGGCTCGATCAAGACGAACCTCGGTCACACCACCTCCGCCGCGGGCGTGGCGAGCCTGCTCAAGGTCGTGCTCTCGCTGCGCCACGGCCAGATCCCGCCGTCCCTCCACTACCACGACCCCAACCCCGCGATCCGACTCACCGAAAGTCCCTTCCACGTGAACACCACGCTGCGGCCGTGGCAGCCCAACGGCCAGGGAAAGCGCGTCGCGGCCCTGAGCGCGTTCGGCTTCAGCGGCACCAACGGCCATATGGTCGTGGAGAACGCACCGGACCGTGACGAGCGCCGACCCGCCCCGGGCGAGCTGCTGTTCGTGCTGTCCGGTCAGCAGCCCGAGGCGCTGCACCGCCGCGCCGAGGACCTCCTGGACCATCTGCGCCGCACCCCCGACGCCCCCCTGGGCGACGTCAGCTACACGCTGGCGGTCGGCCGGGACCACTTCAGCCATCGCGCGGCCTTCGTCGCCGCCGACCGCGCGGCGCTCGTACACCAGCTGGCGGCCTGGCTGGCCGACGGCCGTGGCGAGGCCGCCGGCCGGCGCGGCGACAGCGCGCCGGAGCGCGCCCGGGAGAGGTACCTCAGCGGCGAAGCGGTCGACTTCGCACCGCTGTTCGCCGGCCTCGACGTGCGCCGTACGCCGCTGCCCACCTACCCGTTCCAGCGCAAGAGCTACTGGCCCTCGGCCGCCGCTCCGAGCCGGCGCCACCGGGCCCCGGAGGCCCCGGAGGCCGCGGACGTCCCGGCCGCGGCGCCGTCGGCCGAGGTCGCACCGTCGCCCGAGACCGCCCGGCCGGCTCCCGCGCAGCGGACACCGGACACGGACGAGGCGACCGTGCGGTACCAGGCCGGCGAACTGCTGCTGGCCGAGCTGTCCCGCGTGCTGATGATGGAGCCCGACGAGATCGACCCGCAGGCGTCGTTCTCCGACTACGGCGTGGACTCGATCCTCAGCGTCAAGCTCGTCGCCGCGGTCAACCACGCCTTCGCCGTCGACCTGCCGAGCACCGCACTGTTCGAGCACAGCTCGCTCGACCGGCTGACGGACCACCTGGTCACCCGGTACGGGCCGCAGTTGCGGTCCTCGGCCGTCGAGGCTCCGTCGACCGCCGCCCCCGTCGCGGCGCCCGCCGCCCCGGCTTCCACCCCTCCCACCCCTCCCGCTCCCGCGGCCTGCGCGGACACCCCGGACACCCCGGACACCCCGGATGCCCCGGACGACGACGGCATCGCCGTGGTGGGCATCGCCGCCCGCTTCGCGCAGTCGCCCGACGCCGCCGCCCTGTGGGCACACCTCGCCGCGGGCGACGACCTGGTCGGCGAGGTCACCCGCTGGGACCTGGCCAAGGAGCTGGGCGCGGGCGCCGGGCGCCAGTACGGAAGCTTCGTCGACGACATCGAGCGCTTCGACGCCTGGTTCTTCCGGATGTCCGGCAAGGAGGCCACCCACACCGACCCGCAGCAGCGGATCTTCCTGGAGGAGTGCTGGCACGCCCTGGAGGACGCGGGCTACGCCGGTGAACGCCTCGACGGCCGCGGCTGCGGCGTCTACGTCGGCGGCTCGCCCAGCGACTACCAGCAGCTGATCGGCGACGACGCGCCACCGCAGACGCTGTGGGGCAACATCTCCTCGGTCATCGCCTCGCGGATCTCCTACTTCCTCGACCTGCAGGGGGCCGCGCTGTCGGTCGACACCGCCTGCTCCAGTTCGCTGGTGGCCGTCCACCAGGCCTGCCAGGACCTCCGCCTGGGCAACACGTCGATGGCGCTGGCGGGCGGGGTCTTCGTCCAGTCCACGCCGATCTTCTACCGGTCCGCCGTGCGGGCGAACATGCTGTCCGCCCGCGGCCGCTGCCACACCTTCGACGAGCGCGCCGACGGCTTCGTGCCGGGGGAGGGCGCCGGGGTGGTCGTGCTCAAGCGGCTCGCCGACGCGCTGCGCGACGGCGACCAGGTCTACGGAGTGATCCGCGGCTCCGGCATGAACCAGGACGGCACCACCAACGGGCTCACCGCCCCCAGCGCCGGATCGCAGGAACGCCTCCTGCGCGGCGTCCACGAGCGCGCCGGCGTCGACCCGGCCGGAATCCAGCTGATCGAGGCGCACGGGACCGGCACGCCGCTGGGCGACCCCATCGAGTTCGAGGCGCTGCGCGCCGCGTTCGGCGACGCGCCCGAGGGCGGCTGCGCCCTGGGGTCGGTCAAGACCAACCTGGGGCACACCCAGTTCGCCGCGGGCGTGGCCGGTGTCATCAAGGTGCTCCTCGCGCTCCGGAACGAGCAGTTGCCCCCGTCGCTGCACTTCCGCCGGCCCAACCCGGCGCTCACGCTGGCGGGCAGCCCCTTCTACGTCAACACCGAACTGCGCCCGTGGCCCGCACCCGCCGACGGTCCGCGCCGCGCCGGTGTCAGCTCGTTCGGCGCCGCGGGCACCAACGCGCACGCGCTGATCGAACAGGCCCCCGCCGTGCGGACCGCCGGGCACGCCCCCCGGCAGGCCTGGTTGATCGTCTTGTCGGCACAGGACGACGCCGGCCGCCGCGCCCAGGCCGAGCGCCTGCTGGAGCACGTCCTCGCCCACGAGGACCTGGACCTGGGCGACACGGCCTACACCCTGGCCACCGGACGCCGCCACTGCAGCCACCGCTGGGCGGGTGTGGTCGCCGACCGCGAGCAGCTCGCCGCCGTGCTGCGGACCTGGCTGCGCGACGGCCGGGCCGAGCACGTGGTCACCGGTGAGGCGTCCGACGGGCACCGCCGCCAGGATCCCGACGCAGCCGCCCGCGCCGCCCGCCTGATGGCCGGGGCCGAGGGCCACGACGGCCTCAGCGAGCTGGCCGGGCTCTTCGCCCGGGGCCAGGATCTGCGCTTCGCCCCGCTCTTCGGCGACGGCGGCTTCCGGATCGTGTCCCTGCCGGCCTACCCGTTCGCGGGCGAGCGCTACTGGGTCGGATCGCGTCCGGCGGTGCCCGCCGCGCCTCCGGCACCCGCCGCGCCTCCGGCACCCGCCCCGGTCGGCGCCCCGCTTCCGGTCGCGGCACCGTCGCCGCTGGCCGGCCGCCGGCTGGACCGTGACCCCGGCTCGCCGTCCTTCGCCGTCGAGCTGACGGGCCGTGAGTTCTTCCTCGACGACCACCGGGTGCGCGATGTGCCGGTGCTCCCCGGCGTGGCTTATCTGGAGCTGGCGTACGCGGCGGCCCGGGCCGAGGGCATCGACCCCGCCCACGTCCGCCTGCGCAACGTCGTCTGGTCGCGCCCCGCGACGGTCACCGGCCCGACCCCGGTCGAGATCGCGCTGCGGCCGGGCGGCGACGGCGCCCTCGCCTACGAGATCACCACGGCGGCCGGCGGCGAACCGCCCGTCGTCCACGGCCAGGGACGCATCGAGCGCTGCGCGCCGCCGTCCCCCGCGCGTCTGGACATCGCCGCGCTGCGCGCCCGGTGCGAGGTGCGCACGGTGGAACACGACGACTGCTACCGGCTCTTCGACCGTATGGGCATCGGCTACGGCCCGGCCATGCGCGGCATCCGGCGGATCCACGTCGGCGCCGGGCTCGCGGTCGCCCGCCTGAGCCTGCCGCCGGCCGCCCGGGACGGCGCCGGCTGGGACCTGCACCCGTCGCTGCTTGACGCCGCCGTGCAGGCCACCTTGGGCCTGTCACTGGCCGAGGACACCGGCACCGTGGCCGCGGCACTGCCCTTCGTCGTGGAGGAGGTGCGGCTGCTCGCGCCCGTCCCGGCCGACGGGTGGGCCGTGGTGCGACCCGCCGCGGGCACCGGCGGCGGAGCGGTACGCCGCATCGACATCGAACTGTGCGACGACGACGGCGCGGTGTGCGTCCGCCTGCTCGGGTTCACCGCACGCCTCCTGTCCGCCGGTGACGACCTCGCCGGTGGACCGGGCACCGCGGACGACGGTGCCGTGGACGACGGTGCCGTGGACGACGGGGCCGGGGACGACGGGGCCGGGGACGCCACGCTCACCCTGATGCGCGCCGGCTGGCGCCCGGCCGAACCCGCCCGGGAGGCGCGTGCGCCGCAGCGGCACGAGGTGCTGCTCGGCCTCGGCTCACTCACCGGGATCGACCCCGAAGCGGTCCGCGACGCGCTCGGCGTGCCCTGCACCGCGCTGCCCTCCGACGACGACCTGGCCCGGCGCTTCACCCGCCAGGCCGAGACGGTGCTGGCCCGCCTCCAGCAGCTCGTTCCGGCGACCCGCGACGGGCAGGTCCTGCTGCAGGTGGTCGTGCCCGCCGACGGCGACGACCGGGTCCTCGCGGGCCTGGGCGGCCTGCTGCGCACGGCCCGTATGGAGCACCCCAGGCTGCTGACCCAGCTCGTCGAGGTGGCGGCGCCGCTCGACACCGCGACGCTGTGCGCGCGTCTGCGCCAGGACGCGGCGAGCCCCGACGACGAGTCCGTGCGCTACTCCGGCGGGCAGCGCCGGGTGCCGCAGTGGACGGCTGTCGAGGACGCTCGGCCGGTCCGCCCGTGGAAGGCCGGCGGCGTCTACCTCCTCACCGGGGGAGCCGGCGGGCTCGGCGCCCTGTTCGCCCGCGAGATCGCCCGGCGGGCGCCCGGCGCCGTCCTGGTGCTCTGCGGGCGCTCGCCGGAAGGCCCCGCCCAGCGTGAACTCCTGCGTGAACTCGGTGCCTTGGGGGCGTCGGCCGCCTACCGGGTGCTGGACGTCGCCCGACGCGACGCCGTGACCGCCTGCGTGCGCGACGTCGTCGCCGAGCACGGCCGCCTCGACGGCGTCGTCCACACCGCCGGTGTGGTGCGCGACGGCTACCTGGCCCGCAAGAGCGCCGAAGAGCTGCGGGAGGTCCTCGCCGCCAAGGTCGCCGGTTTCGTCCACCTCGACGAGGCCACCGCCGCCCTCGACCTGGACTGCTTCATCGGGTTCTCCTCGCTGTCGGCGTACGGCAACCAGGGCCAGGGCGACTACGCGGCGGCCAACGCCTTCATGGACGCCTACGCCGGCCTCCGCCACGAGCGGGTGGCCAGGGGCGAGCGCCGCGGCCGCACCCTGGTCGTCGGCTGGCCCCTGTGGGCCGACGGCGGTATGCGGGTCGACGCCGCCACCGAACGCCGTCTGCACGACAGCGTCGGCATGGTGCCGATGCGCGCCCCGCACGGCGTGGCGGCGCTGGAACGCGCCTTCGGCACCGGCGACCCGCACGTCCTGGCCGTCTTCGGCGACCGCGCCCGCATCGACGCCACCCTCCTGGCGGCCCCGCGGTCCGAGGGCGCCGCACCGGCGGTGACCGCACCCGACCGCGCCGCCCTCCACGCCTCGGTCCTCGGCCGCGCGCTCGGCCACGCCGCCGCCGTACTGGGCGTGCCGCCGCAGGAGCTGGACGGCGCGGTGCAGCTGAGCGAGTACGGGTTCGACCCGGTCTCGCTCACCGGGTTCGCCGCCCGTCTCACCACGGAGTTCGGGCTCCCGCCCGTGCCCAAGCCCTTCGCCGAACACCTGACCCTGGGAGAGGTCGTGGACCATCTGCTCGACAACCACCCGGATCGCTTCGGGACACTCCCGCCGGCTCCCGCGCCCGAGCGCGCCGCCGGGCCCGCAGGCGCCACCGTGACGGCCGGCCGGGAGCAGCGGCACAAGGCGCTGCTGAAGAGGCTGATCGCCCGTGTGTCCGGCCTGCTGGACGTGCCCGCCGAACGGATCACCGGCGCGGCCGAGATGACCCGCTACGGCTTCGACTCCCTGTCGTTCATCGGGTTCGCCGACGCGCTCAACGCCGAGTTCGGGCTCTCCCTGGCCCCGACCCTGTTCTTCGAGAACCCCACTCTGGACGGGGTGGTCGACCACCTCCTCGACCACCACGCCGACCGCGTCGCCGCGACCGCGGCACCGCAGTCGCCACCGCGCGCGGCGGCCCCCGCCGCCTCGGAGGCCGCCACGGCCGTCACCACCACGTCCGCCGTATGGACACCCGGCGACGAGCCGATCGCGGTCATCGGCATCAGCGGCCGCTTCCCGATGGCCGACGACCTCGACGCGTTCTGGGAGAACCTCAGCGCGGGCCGCGACTGCACCCGTGAGGTCCCCGCCGACCGCTGGGACTGGCGCGCCCACTACGGCGACCCCCTCAGGGACCCCAACACCTCCCATGTGACGTCCGGCGGCTTCATGGACGGCGTCGGCGACTTCGACCCGCTGTTCTTCGACATCTCCCCCAAGGAAGCGGAGCTGATGGACCCGCAGCAGCGGCTCCTGATGCTGTACGTGTGGAAGGCGCTGGAGGACGCCGGTTACTCGGCGGGCGCCGTCGCGGGCACGAACACCGCCCTCATCGCCGGCACCACCAGCACCGGCTACAGCACCCTGGTCACCCGGTACTCGCCGGTGATCGAGGGGTACGACATCACCGGCGCGGCCCCCTCGATGGGCCCGAACCGGATGAGCTACTTCCTGGACCTGCACGGCCCCAGCGAGCCCGTCGACACGGCCTGTTCGAGCGCGCTGGTCGCCCTGCACCGGGCCGTCCAGGCCCTCCGCGACGGCCAGTCGGACCTGGCCGTCACCGGCGGCGTCAACACGATGGTCAGCGTCGACGGGCACATCAGCATCTCCAAGGCGGGGATGCTGAGCCCGGAGGGCCGCTGCAAGACCTTCTCCGACCGCGCCGACGGCTATGCGCGGGGTGAGGGCGTGGGGATGCTGGTGCTCAAGCGGCTGTCGGCGGCCGAGCGCGACGGCGACCACATCTACGGTCTGATCCGCTCGACGGCCGAGAACCACGGCGGCCGGGGCAGCTCCCTGACCGCGCCCAACCCCAAGGCCCAGGCCGCCCTCCTGAAGGAGGCCTACCGCGCCGCCGGGATCGACCCGCGGACGGTCGGCTACATCGAGGCGCACGGCACCGGCACCAAGCTCGGCGACCCGGTCGAGATCAACGGGTTGAAGGCGGCCTTCCGTGAGATGTACGAGGAGCGGGGCGCGGTGGTGGAGGAGGCCCACTGCGGTGTCGGTTCGGTGAAGACCAACATCGGTCATCTCGAACTCGCCGCGGGCGTCGCCGGTGTGATCAAGGTGCTGCTCCAGATGCGGCACCGCACGCTCGCCAAGAGCCTGCACTGCGACACCGTCAACCCCTACATCGACCTCGACGGCACCCCGTTCCACCTCGTGCGCGAGCAGCAGCCCTGGCCCGCACTGCGCGACGCCGAAGGCCGTGAGCTGCCGCGCCGGGCCGGAGTCAGCTCCTTCGGCTTCGGCGGCGTCAACGCCCACGTCGTGCTCGAGGAGTACGTGCCGCGCACGGCACCCGAGCCGGAGCGGGCGCCCACCGCACCCGTCCCCGTCGTCCTGTCGGCGAGCCACCCCGACGTGCTGTGCGCACTCGCCGAGAGCTGGGTGGACGCGCTGCGCCGCGGCGACTACGACGACACCGACCTGGCGTCGATGGCGTACACCGCGCAGACCGGACGCACGCCCATGACCGAGCGTCTGGCCTGCCTGGCCCGCACGACCGGCGAACTGCGGGAGGCGCTGGAGTCCTGGCTGCGCGGCGAGCCCGTGGCCGGCGTCTTCCGCGGCACGGTCCCGCGCGGCGTCGACCTGCCGGACGCACCGGCCGGGTTCGGCCCGCACGACGACCGCTCCGCCGCGGTCCGGCCCGACTGGGCCCGTCTGCTCCAGGCGTGGGCCGACGGCGCCCCCGTCGACTGGGACCGCCTGCACACCGGGCACCGCCCGCGCCGGATCGCCCTGCCGACCTACCCGTTCCGCCTCCGGCGCTACTGGGTCGACACCACGCGCCCCGCGCACGGCGCCCGGCCGGCGGCGCTGCACCCCCTGGTGCACACCAACACCTCGGACCTGAACGGGACCCGCTTCACCTCGCACTTCACCGGCCGCGAGTTCTTCCTCGCCGACCACCGCGTCCAGGCCCGGGTGATGGACACGGTCTCCACCTGGCGGCCCGGCGGCCGGCCCGGCGCCTCCGACGGACCCGTGGACGCCGTACCGGTGCTGCCGGCGGTGGCCTACCTGGAGATGGCGCGCGCCGCCGCGGCCTCGGCGGCCGGCGGTGACGCGCACGCCTGGTCGCTGAAGCTGGCCTCCTGGCTGCGCCCGCTCACCGTGGAGCGGGCGACCGACGTGCACACCGCGCTGACCACCCGGGCCGGCGGCGGACTGGGCTACGAGGTGTACGTCCTGGGCGAGGACGGCGAACGTGTCGTCTTCGGCCGCGGCCAGCTGCGCAGCGCGTCCGCCGCACCCGCCGAGCGGCTCGACCTCGCGGCCCTGCGCGCGCAGTGCGACGGCCCGGTGCTCGACGCCGAGGCCTGCTACGCGCGCTTCTCCGGCATCGGCATGGCCTACGGCCCGGCACTGCGCGGCATCGAACGCCTGCACACCGGCTCACGGCAGTCGATGGCGCGGCTGCGGCTGCCCGCCGCCGCGTCCCGCGAGAGCGGCCACGTCCTCAACCCGGCCCTGCTCGACGCCGCTCTGCAGGCGACGGTCGGCCTCTTCGTCGACGACCCCGGCACGCCGCGCACGGCACTGCCGTTCGCGCTGGCCGAGCTGGAGGTGCCGAGGGCGGTCCCGGACACCGGCTGGGTGGTCGTCCGCTTCGCCGAGGACGACCACGTGGGCGCGGTGCGCCGCCTCGACCTCGACCTGTGCGACGACGACGGCGAGGTGTGCGTACGCCTGCGCGGCTTCAGCGTCCGCACGCTCGGCGGCGGCGAGCCCACCGGTGACGACGGGCCCGCCCGGCCCGCCGAACCGGCACCCGAGCCGCCGTCCGGATCCGACGACGCCCACCTGCTGGACCTGATCGAAGCCATTGGCCGGCGCGAGATGAGCGCGGACGAATTCAAGAGGAGCCTGGCATGAGCACCACCCGCATCGCATCCCTGGACGACCTGCACCGGCTCATACGCGAGGGACAGGTGGGACAGGACGAAGCACTCCGCCTGATCCGCGACTGGAAGCAGGCGCAGCGGCAGACACCGACGCCGGCCGCCCGCCCGGCCGAGGTCGCCGACACCGAGGCCCTGACGGAGCGGGTCTGCGCCGTCGTGGTGGAGAAGGTCTGCGAGCTGCTGAAGGTCACCCCCGACGACCTGGACGTCCACGTCGACCTCAGCGAGTACGGGCTCGACTCCCTCGTCATCACCCAGCTGGTGAACATGGTCAACGACGCCCTGGGCCTGGAGCTGGTGCCCACCGTGCTGTTCGAGCACGCCACGATCCAGGCCTTCGGCGCCCACCTGGCCGACGAGTACGGTCCGGCGCTCGCCGCCCGCCTGGGGCTGCCATCGCCCGGCGCGGCCGTGGAGCAGCCGCCCGTGGAGCTGGCGCCTGTGGAGCCGGCGGCCGTGCAGCCCGCCGGCCCGTCCGTGCCGGCCGCGGCCCTCCCCGCACGGGCCGCTGTACCCGCCCCCGCGCCCGCCGACCGGCCGGGCGACCCGATCGCGGTCGTCGGCATGAGCGGCCGCTTCCCGATGGCCGACGACCTCGACGCCTTCTGGCGGAACCTGCGCGACGGCCGCGACTGCATCGCCGAAGTCCCCGCCGACCGGTGGGACTGGCGCGCCCTGTTCGGCGACCCCCTGCAGGAGCCGGGCCGCACCAACGTCAAGTGGGGCGGCTTCATGGACGGCGTCGCCGACTTCGATCCGCTGTTCTTCGGCATCGCCCCGAGGGACGCCGTCCACATGGACCCCCAGCAGCGCCTGCTGATGCTGTACGTGTGGAAGGCGCTGGAGGACGCCGGCTACGCCGCCGACGCCCTGGCCGGGAGCAGCCTCGGCCTGTTCGTCGGCACCAGCGACACCGGCTACGGCCTGCTCTCCGACCGCAGCAGCGGCCGGGGCGACAGCGTCACGCCCACGGGCAGCGTGCCCTCCGTCGGCCCGAACCGGATGAGCTACTTCCTGGACGTGCACGGGCCGAGCGAGCCGATCGAGACCGCCTGTTCGAGCTCCCTGGTCGCCATGCACCGCGGCGTCGTCTCGATCGAACGGGGCGAGTGCGACATGGCTGTCGTCGGCGGCATCAACACCATGGTGATCCCCGACGGCCACGTCAGCTTCGGCAAGTCCGGGATGCTGAGCCCGGAGGGCCGCTGCAAGACCTTCTCCGACCAGGCCGACGGCTATGCGCGGGGCGAGGGCGTGGGAATGCTGGTGCTCAAGAGCCTGTCGGCGGCCGAGCGCGACGGCGACCACGTCTACGGTCTGATCCGCTCCACGGCCGAGAACCACGGCGGCCGCTCCAACTCCCTGACCGCGCCCAACCCCAAGGCCCAGGCCGCCCTGATCCGGCGCGCCTACCGCGCCGCCGGGATCGACCCGCGGACCGTCGGCTACATCGAGGCGCACGGCACCGGCACCAAGCTCGGCGATCCGATCGAGGTCAACGGGTTGAAGGCGGCCTTCCGTGAGATGTACGAGGAGCGGGGCGCGGTGGTGGAGGAGGCCCACTGCGGTGTCGGTTCGGTGAAGACCAACATCGGTCATCTCGAACTCGCCGCGGGCGTCGCCGGTGTGATCAAGGTGCTGCTCCAGATGCGGCACCGCACGCTCGCCAAGAGCCTGCACTGCGACACCGTCAACCCCTATATCGACCTCGACGGCAGCCCGTTCCACCTCGTGCGCGAGCAGCAGCCCTGGCCCGCACTGCGCGACGCCGAAGGCCGTGAGCTGCCGCGCCGTGCGGGAGTCAGCTCCTTCGGCTTCGGCGGCGTCAACGCCCATGTCGTCCTGGAGGAGTACGTGCCGCGCCCCGCGCCGCCGGTGAGCACGCCGGACCCCGTGGCCGTCGTCCTGTCCGCCCCGGAGCCCGAGACGCTGCGCGCCAGGGCCCGGCAGCTGGCCGAGTGGATCGACGCGGGCCGGCTCGGCGAACCCGACCTGCCCGACCTCGCCTACACGCTGCAGGTGGGCCGGGTCGCGATGGACGAGCGCCTCGCCTTCCTGACCCCCTCGCTCGCCGACCTGCGCGAGCGGCTGGGCAGCTTCCTCGACGGGGGCACCGCACAGGGCCTGCACACCGGCCGGGCACAGCGCCAGGGGCCGTGGAACGAGCTCGCCGCCGACGACGACATCGCCCTCGCCCTCGACAGCTGGATAGCCAAGGGCAAGCTCGGACGCCTGCTCAAACTCTGGGTCACCGGCTTCGACGTGGACTGGCAACGCCTGTACGCCGGCCGGCCGATGCGGCGCGTCCCGCTGCCCGTCTACCCGTTCCGGCTGCAGCGCTACTGGATCGCCGACGCCAAGCGCGCCACGCCGAGCACACCGCGCCCGGCACCGGTGGCCGCGGCGCCGGCCGCACCGCCGGCGCCCTACCGCAGCGAACTGAGCGGGCACGAGTTCTACCTGCGCGACCACCGCGTGGCGGACACGCCCGTCCTGCCCGGCGCCGCCTACCTGGAGTTCGTCCGCGACGCGCTCGTCCGGGCCGCGGACCACGGCACCGCCACGGGCGTGCGCCTGCGCGACGTCACCTGGCTGCGCCCCCTGGAGGTGACGGCTCCGCACACCCTCACCGTCGAAGTGGCCCCGACCGGCGGGGCGTTCGAGGTGTACGCCCAGGGCGACGGCGACCGCGTCCTGCACGCGACCGGCACCGCACACACCGACCCCGCCCTCCTCGCCGCCGACCACACCCACGACATCGACGCACTGCGCGCGAGCCTCCCCTCCCGGCGCGAGGGCGCCGAGTGCTACGCGCTGTTCGCACGCATGGGCCTGGACTACGGCCGCGCGTTCCGGGGCGTGCAGGAGCTGTACCACGGCGCGGACACCGCCCTCGCGCGCCTGCTCCTCCCCGAGGAGGCGACGGCCTCGTCGACGCTCAACCCGGGCATGCTCGACGCCGCCCTGCAGACGACCCTGGGACTGTCGCTCGGTGAGCACGGCGACGCCCCGGAGGGGACGGCGCTGCCGTTCACCGTGCGCGAGGTACAGGTCCTGGCCCCCACCCCGGTCGAGGGCTGGGCGCTGGTGCGCCGGGCCGCGGACGACCGCCGCGACTCCGGCGTACGCCGCCTGGACATCGACCTGTGCGACACACGGGGCAACGTCTGCGTACGGCTGCTGGGCTTCAGCACACGGATGAAGCCGAGCCCGGCGCCCCGCGCCGCCGAACCGGCCGCCGCGCCCGCCCTGCTGATCCAGGCGGACTGGCGCGACAGCGCGGCACCACAGCACCACGGCGACGACCTCGAGCGGCACGTCGTCCTGTGCGAACTCCCGGCGACGGACGCCACCGCGCTCGCCGCGGCGCTGGACGGCGCCACCTGTGAGACCTGGCAGGCCCGCGGTGAGACCCCCGCCCGCTACACCGAGTACGCCGAGCGGTTGCTGGAGCTGCTGCGCGACACCGCGCAGCGGGCCGCCCGTGCGCCGCGCCTCATCCAGGTCGTCACCCCCGCGCACGCGCCCTGGCTGGGCGGACTGAGCGGCATGCTCCGCACGGCCCGCATGGAGCACCCCAAGCTGCTGACCCAGTGGATCGAACTGGACGGTGACGGCGACCCGGCCCCGGCGGAGCTGGCCGGACGGCTGCGGCGCGACGGCGCCGACCCGGCCGAGGAGGCCGTGCGCTATCGCGCCGGACGCCGGCAGGTGCCCCAGTGGCGCGAGGTGGCACCGGCCGCCCCCGAACGGCCCTGGCGCGACGGCGGCGTCTACCTGCTGACCGGCGGCGCCGGAGGGCTCGGCGCCCTGTTCGCCGAGGACATCGCCCGGCGCGTCGCGTCGCCCGCCCTGGTCCTGTGCGGCCGCGGCCCGGCCGGCCCGGCACAGCGGGAACTGCTCACCACCCTGCGCGCCCTGGGCGCCCGCGCCGACTACCGGGTGCTCGACGTCGCCGACCGCGCCGCCGTGACCCGTGCCGTCCGCGAAATCCAGGCCGAGTACGGCGCGCTGCACGGCATCGTGCACGCCGCCGGAGTGCTGCGCGACGGCTTCGTGGCCAGGAAGACCGCGGACGACCTCCGCGCGGTGTTCGCGGCCAAGGTGGCCGGGCTGTACCACCTCGACGAGGCGACCGCCGCCGTTCCGCTCGACTGCTTCATCGGCTTCTCCTCCATGGCCGCCTTCGGCAACGTCGGACAGGCCGACTACGCCGCCGCCAACGCCTTCATGGATGGATACGCCGCCCACCGCGCCCTGCTGGTGGACCGCGGCAGCCGGTCGGGCCGCACCCTGATGGTGAACTGGCCGCTGTGGGAGAAGGGCGGTATGGGCGCCGACCCGTCGACCGTCCACCTGCTGCAGTCCGTGGGCATGCGGCCGATGCGGGCATCCGTGGGCGTCGAGGCACTGGACCGCGTCTGGGCCGCCGGCCTGCCCAGCGCCCTCGCCCTCGACGGCGACCACGCCCGGCTGCGGGAGCGCTTCCTGCCGGCGCCCCCCGAGCCGGGGACGCACCCCGAGCCGGAGGCCGCTGCCGACCCGGCGCCGGCCGCCGAGCCGACGCCGGCCGTCGCACCGGCCACCGAGCCGACTCCGACCGTCGCACCGACACCCGCCGTCGCACCGGCCGCCGAGCCGGCCGATCCGCAGGCCGTGGGAGACCTCGTCGCCGACCTCATGGCGACGCTGCTGGAGGTCGACACGGCGACCCTGCGGTGGGACAGGTCCCTGGGCGACTACGGCTTCGACTCCATCTTCATGATGCAGTTCCTCACCCAGGCGCAGACCCACATCGACGCCTCCCTCACCCTCGACGTCATCGCCGGCTGCGAAACGCTGCAGGACGTCGTCGACGCGATCGCCGGCACGGCCGCGGCCCCGGAGCCCGCTGCGCTCGCCGAGGTCGAGCCGACCCCGGCGGCCGCCGCGCCGGCCGAGGCCCCGGCACGGCGCGCCGAGCCCGCATCGCCGGGCGACTTCCCCGAACTGGTCCGCATGAACAAGGTCACCTCCGGCCGTCCGGTGTTCTGGATCCACCACGGCAACGGCGGCGTGGAGTCCTACGCCCCGCTGGCCGCACGCTGCCCGCGCCCCTTCTACGGCATCCAGCCCAAGGGCTGGATCGACTCCACCGACATCCTCACCGGCCAGTACGCCATGGCCGAGTACTACGCCTCCCTCATCCTCGCCGTACAGCCGGAGGGCCCCTACGACATCGGCGGGTTCTCCCTGGGCGGCCTGTTCGCGTACGAGACCGTGCGCCAGCTCCAGCTGAAGGGCGCCGACGTGCGCACGCTGGTCATGCTGGACACGCTGGACGCCGCCGCCACCAACAAGGCCAACGCCCTCATCGTCGGGGGGAACTTCGACGCCGACGTGGTCACCAAGGTGAGCGACTTCCGCGCCGTCAACCTGATCCTCGGCAACAACCGCTTCGACTCGCACGGAGGCGCCAGCCCCATCCTGCGCCGCGACGAGGTCGACACCACCCTGGACACCACGGCGTTCCTCGACTCCCTGATCGCCGCCGCCCTCGACCGCGGCGTCAGCAAGACCGAGGCGCAGCTGCGCTCCCGCGTCCGTCAGCTGTCCCGCTACTTCGAGGCCACACAGGGCGAGAAGTACTCGGTGGACCCGTTGCCGCGGCGCGACGGAGTGCGCTGCTACTACCTGCGCAACCGGGGCGGCGAGTTCTTCGGCGCCTTCGAGGAGCACATGGTGCTCTTCCCCAACCCCGACCTGCCCACCGTGGACGGCGTGGCGTACTGGCAGGAGTGGGCCGACCAGATCGACGACTTCTTCACCATCGACGTCGACACCTCGATGCACGCCGAGGTCATGACGGCCCCGCAGTCCCTCGACAAGCTGATGCGCCTGGCCGACCGGCTCTACGCCGCCGAGGACGCAGCCCCGGCGACCGACGCGCAGGGAGGCCGCTGACATGAAGGCAGTGGTCTTTCCCGGCCAGGGCGCCCAGCATCGCGGCATGGGGCGCGAGGTGTTCGACGCGTACCCCGAACTCGTCGACGAGGCGTCCGAGATCCTCGGCTACTCCCTGCGCACACTGTGCCTGGACGATCCGCACCGCCAACTGGGCCGCACCGAGTACACCCAGCCCGCGCTGTTCGTGGTCGGCGCGCTCGCCCACCAGCAGTGGCGCGAGCGCACCGGCGGCGAGCCGGACTTCCTCGCCGGGCACAGCCTGGGGGAGTACTGCGCCCTGCACGCCGCCGGCGCCTTCGACTTCGCGACCGGACTGCGTCTGGTCCAGCGGCGCGGCGCACTGATGGCCCAGGCGCGGGGCGGCGGCATGGCGGCCGTGGTCGGGCTCGACGCGGCGGCGCTGGACGAACTCCTCGACGACGGCGGTTTCTCGGGCCGGCTGACCGTCGCCAACGACAACGCCCCGCGGCAGAAGGTGGTGTCCGGCGACACCGCGACCGTCGACGCGCTGGTCGCCCACCTCGACGCGCGCGACGTCCGCTGTGTGCGACTGAACGTCTCCGGCGCCTTCCACTCGCCGCTGATGCGCCGGGCACAGCAGGACTTCGCCCGCTTCGTCGACGGCTTCGCCCTCGGGGACCCGGCCACGCCGGTGATCGCCAACGCCACGGCGCGCCCGTACGTCCCCGGCCGGACCGCGCACACGCTCGTCGACCAGATCGTGCGGCCGGTGCGCTGGACCGAGAGCGTGCACCACCTCCTCGACCAGGGCGTCACCGACTTCGTCGAGCTCGGCGGCCGGGTACTGGGCAAGCTGGTCGACCAGATCCGCTCCGCGCCGCGGCCGGTCGCCCGGCCCGAGGCACCGGCCGCCCCACGCGAAGAGCCGGCCGCCCCACGCGATACGGCGGCCGACACACCGGCCGCCGCGCTCGGCAGCCCCGTGTTCCGCCGGCGGATGGGCGTCCACCACGCCTACGCCGTGGGCGGCATGTACCGGGGCATCGCCTCGGCCGAGATGGTCATAAGGCTCGGCAGCAACCGCATGCTCGGCTTCCTGGGCACCGGTGGCCTGCCGCTCCCGGAGATCGAGCAGCGGGTGAAGGAGGTCCAGCACGGCCTGGCCGACGGGCAGCCCTACGGCGTCAACGTGCTGGCCGACCACGACGACCCCGCGGCCGAGCGCGCACTGGTCGACCTGCTGATGCGCCAAGGGGTCCCCGTCATCGAGGCGTCGGCCTTCATGCAGATGACCCCCGCGCTCGTCCTGTACCGGGCGCGCGGACTGCGCCGCGGTGCCGACGGCCGCACCGTGTGCGACCACCGCATCATGGCCAAGGTCTCCCGGCCGGAGGTCGCCGAGCAGTTCATGGCACCCGCCCCCGGACCCGTCCTGGACAGGCTCCGCCGGGAGAACGCCCTCACCGACGAACAGGTACGGCTCGCCCGGACGGTGCCGATGAGCCACGACATCACGGTCGAGGCGGACTCCGGCGGCCACACGGACGGCGGAGTCGCCACGGTGCTGATGCCCGCCATGCTGGGGCTCCGGCAGCGGGCCCAGGACCGGTACGGCTACCACGAGCCGCTCTGCCTGGGCCTCGCCGGCGGCCTCGGCACCCCCGCGGCGCTCGCGGCGGCCTTCATGCTGGGCGCCGACTACGTACTCACCGGATCCATCAACCAGTGCACGGTGGAATCCGGCATGAGCACCGAGGTCAAGGACATGCTGCAGGACGCCGGCATCGCCGACACCGGCTACGCCCCCGCAGGCGACATGTTCGAGTTCGGCGCCAAGGTGCAGGTGCTCCGCAAGGGCGTCTTCTTCCCCACCCGGGCCAACCGACTGTTCTCCCTGTACTCCCATTACGACGGCCTCGACGACATACCGGAGAAGACCCGTTCCCTGCTGGAGCGGACCTATTTCGGAAAGAGCGTCGAAGAGGTCTGGGACGAGGTGTGCGGTTATCTCCGGTCGCAGGGCCGCGACACCGAAATCGACCGGGCCGACGCCGACCCGAAACAGAAAATGGCCCTGGTATTTCGCTGGTACTTCTTCCACTCCACGCGCCTGGCAATGAACGGCGACGGCTCGGGAAAAGTGAACTACCAGATCCAGACCGGACCGGCGCTGGGCGCCTTCAACCAGTGGGTCGAAGGCACCGCACTCGCCTCGTGGCGGCACCGCCACGTCGACCGCATCGGGCTCATGCTGCTCGACGGCGCCGCCGAGCACATCGCCACCGCGTGCCGGCACTGGCGCGACACCCTCGGAGCGCCCCGTGCGTGACGGACACCCCACCGCAGTCGAGGAGAACGTGATGACCGTGCCGACCACGGGCACCGAAGTCCGGCTCGCCGCCCGCCCCGAGGGGCGGCCGACCACCGCGGACTTCTCGGTCGTGCGGGCGGAACTGCCCGCCGTCAGGACCGGGCAGGTGCTGATCCGCAACCTGGTGATGAGCGTCGACCCGTATATGCGCGGGCGGATGAACAACACCCGGTCCTACGTTCCGCCGTTCACCGTCGGCAAGGCCCTCGACGGGGGCGCCGTCGGCGAGGTCGTCGTCTCGAAGTCACCGCGGCTGGCCGTCGGCGACCTGGTCCTGCACGGCCTCGGCTGGCGGGAGTACGCCGTCGTGGGTGCCGCCGGCGTGGTCCGGGTCGACCCGGCGCTCGCACCGCCCGGCGCGTACCTCGGCGTGCTCGGCATGCCCGGGCACGCCGCCTACACGGGGTTGCTCAAGGCCGCCGAATTCCGTGCCGGCGACATCGTGTTCGTCTCCGGGGCCGCGGGCGCGGTGGGCTCCCTCGTCGGGCAGATCGCCCGGCTCTGCGGGGCCAAACGCGTGATCGGGTCGGCGGGGAGCCCCGAGAAGGTCGCCTATCTGACCGAGGAGCTGGGCTTCGACGCGGCCTTCGACTACAAGGACGGACCGGTCCTCGAACAGCTGGCGAAGGCCGCTCCGGCGGGCATCGACGTCTACTTCGACAACGTGGGCGGCGACCATCTGGACGCGGCCCTGATGGTGGCCAGGCTGGGCGCGCGGTTCGCCCTCTGCGGCAGCATGTCGCAGGGTGACCACAAGGACGGCCCGGCCGGTCCACGGAACCTGACGCAGGCCATCGCCAAGGGCATCACCCTGCGCGGCTTCCTCGTCTGGGGCCACGGCGACCTCGGTGACGAGTTCACCGCCCGTATGGGCGGCTGGCTGGCATCCGGGAGGCTCTCCTACCGGGAGACCGTCGTCGAAGGTCTGCACAACGCGCCCACCGCGTTCCTCGACATGCTGCGCGGCGCCCACACCGGGAAAATGCTCGTGAGAATCGCCGAATGAGGCCGCCGCGCCGTGCAGCGGATAACGGTGAACTCCAAGAATTTCCCGAACTCCATGGAAATTCCCGCGCACATGTTCCGCAAATGCCTTTCGGTCGGTATTCTGATCTCCAGGCGCATACGCCACGCAGTTGGCGGATAGACGGCGAACTCCACGCCGTGCGCAGGGACTTCCCCACCGGCCGTGTCCTTCCCGGCCGTTCGACCCGCGGCGAGTCGGCACTGTCCGACCGACCGGACCCACGCACCCGCCGTGCCGGCACCACCTTCTGATGCACCGGAAAGAAATCGGAGAACTCTCATGTCCAGCACGTCCACGCCCACGTCCCCGGCCGAGTCCACCCTCACGGCCACCCCTGTCCCCGAAGAGGTCGGACGCCTCTACGACCGCCTCACCGCACTGGACACCGAAGCGGTCGGCGGCAGCCTCCACCTCGGTTACTGGGACGTCGACGACCACGACACCCCGCTGGTGGAGGCGGCCGACCGGCTCACCGACGAGATGACCGACCGCCTGCGGATCGTCGAGGGCCAGCGGGTCCTCGACGTCGGCTGCGGAGTCGGTCAGCCGGCCATGCGGATCGCCCGGCGCACCGGCGCCCATGTCACCGGCATCGCGATCAGCAAGGACCAGATCGCCCGCGCCACCGCCCTCGCCGAGGGCGCCGGCCTGGGCGACCGGGTGGAGTTCCGGCACGCCGACGCCATGGAACTGCCCTTCCCCGACGACTCCTTCGACGCCGCCGTCGCCATCGAGTCGATCTTCCACATGCCCGACCGCGGACGGGTCCTCAGCGAGATCCGCCGCGTCCTGCGCCCCGGCGGCCGCCTGGTCCTCACCGACTTCTTCGAGCGCGGCCCCATCCCCGCGGAGAAGCAGCCCGCCGTGGACCGGCTGCTGCGCGACTTCATCATGACGCTGGCCCGGCCCGAGGACTACGTGCCCATGCTGCGCGACGCGGGCCTGCGCTTCGTCGAGCTGCTCGACATCACCGAGCAGAGCGTGCGCCAGACCTTCGAGCAGATGAGCCGGGGCTCCCAGGAGATGCAGACCGTCTTCGACGACGAGGCGGAGGAGAAGTTCAGCCCCGCCTCCATGATCGACGTCGACGAGTTCGGCTCCGTGCTGCTGACCGCTCAGAAGCCCCTCTGACCGGGGACGTTCACGCGGTGGCGCCGCAGGCGCGCCGTCCCGGCCGCCGGGCGACGACGCGACGCACCTCCGGCGCCACCGCGCACCCACCACCGACCAGGAGCGACCTCCCATGACCGAACCGACCGACGGCGGCACCCCGCCCGCCTTCCCCTTCCCCCGCACCTGCCCCTACCGGCTGCCCGCCGAGTACCACGGCCTCCGCGAGACCGGGCCCGTGTCGAAGGTGGTTCTGCCGACCGGCAAGCCGGCGTGGATCCTGACCCGCTACGACGATGTGCGCAAGGCGCTGCTCGACCCCCGCCTGAGCTCCGACCGCGCCGATCCGAACTTCCCGATGCTGGTCGAGATGGCCCGGAGCGACAAGGACTCCACGCTGTCCCTGGCGGGCATGGACGCGCCCGAGCACACCCGGGCGCGGCGCGCCGTGGTCGGCGAGTTCACCTTCCGCCGGATGGAGGCCCTGCGGCCGCGCATCCAGGAGATCGTCGACGAGTGCGTCGAGGCGATGCTCGCCGGCCCCAACCCGGCCGACCTGGTGAAGGCGATGGCCTTCCCGGTGCCCTCCCTGGTCATCTGCGAGCTGCTCGGCGTGTCCGTCGACGACCGCGACTTCTTCGAGGACCGCACCTCCCGCATGCTCAGCATGGCCCTCCCGCCGCTGACCCGGCAGCAGGCGTTCTTCGACCTGCAGGCCTACCTGGACGAACTCGTGACGACCAAGGAGAAGGTCCCGGGGGAGGACCTGCTCAGCCGTCAGATCGCCAAGGGCCGCAAGGACGCCGTCTACGACCACGACGCCCTCGTCGACCTGGCGTTCCTGCTGCTGACCGCCGGGCACGACACGACCGGCAACATGATCTCGCTGGGCATGCTCGCCCTGATGGAGACGCCCGAGCTGCGGGCGCGCATCACCGGCGACCCCGGCAGCACGCCGCAGGTCGTCGAGGAACTGCTGCGCTACTTCACCATCACCGACATCATCACCACCCGCGTGGCCAAGGAGGACGTCGAGATCGGCGGACAGACCATCCGCACCGGCGAGGGCGTCTTCGCGCTGGGCGGCTCGGCCAACCACGACCCGGCCGTCTACGAGAACCCCGGGGAACTGGACGTCGACCGCGGCGCCCGCCAGCACCTCGCCTTCGGCCACGGTCCGCACCAGTGCCTCGGACAGAGCCTCGCCCGTATGGAACTGGAGATCGTCTACGACACCCTGCTCCGCCGCGTCCCCGAACTCCGCCCGGCCGGCCCCGTCGAGGCCCTCCCGCTGAAGAACGACGCGGCCATCTTCGGCCTGCACGAGCTCCCGGTCACCTGGTAGCCGGAGACGATCGGGTGCGGCTCCGGATCCCGGCGGTCAGGGCATACGGCGCGTCACTCAGCAGCGGCGTGGTATTTCGCATTAGCCTTCAGTAACTGTATGAATTCGATCGATTACCAACCGAATTCATTCGATCTACCGGAGATGATATGCAAAAGCTTCGCAAGGCTGCCGTCGTGACAGTCGTCCTCGCCAGCGTCGGCCTCGTCGGCGCCGGCACCGCCTACGCCGGCGGGACGGGTGGCGGCACCCCCAGCCGCACCCGGACGACCCACGTCGAGGCGCCTCAGCAGCAGACGGCCCCTCAGGTCGTCAGCCGGCAGCAGTGGGGCGGCGACCACCACCACCGTCGCAAGGCGCACGGCCACAAGGTCGAGATCCGCCAGCACACCTCCTGCAGGACGCACGACGCGAACGTCGACGTGCTCGGCAACGTAGGCATCCTCAACGGCCTGTTGGCCAACGCCGGCGGCGGCGAGGGCAGCTCGGGCACGCAGTCCACCAGGATGGGCACGCACCTGGGGTGCAACAACATCATCCGCAGGTAACGGAAGCGGGCTTCGGCCCGAGCCGCGGGCGCGGCGCCGGGCCCACGCGAAGAACGGTCGCGTGGGCCCGGCCCATGGTGGGCCGGCCGCGCTCCCTGCCCCGATCTCCGCCCCGTGCTCCTGGACAGGAAATGCCTGAAGACATTCTCCGCGAGAAGATGCGCAAGCTGTTCGACGTCTATGACACCGACGGCAACGGATACATCGAGCGCAGCGACTTCGAAGCCCTCGCACAACGCATCAACGACGGTTTCGCGGACACCGGTTCGCCACGAGCGGCCGAGGTGACCGCCGTCCTCCACGACACCTGGGAGGACCTGGCCTCCCGCATGGACGTCGACTCCGACCAGCGCATCTCCCTCGAGGAGTTCCTCGCCGACAAGCTCGACGCGACGCGAGGCGGGGCGGCCGCCTCGCGCAGGAAGACGCGGCAGGAACGGCGGCGTCTGCTCTTCGGCGTCATGGACCGCGACGGCGACGGACACATCGATCTGGACGAACACCGGCGCTTCTACCGGGCCTTCGGGGTGTCGGCCGCGGACGCCGAAGAATCCTTCGCGGTCCTCGACGTGAACAGCGATGGCCTGCTGTCCGTCGACGAGATGGTCCAGGCGTCCCTGGAGTACAGCACCAGCACCGACCCGAACGCCCGCAGCAACGACCTGCTCGGCCCGCTGGACTAGGGCCTGTCCGATGGGTCAGGGCCGGGTCCGACCCTGACCCATCGGACCGGCCCCAGCGCTCCACCGGCCGGTATTTTCACGCCACATGGCCGGTCCTGCGGCGCACTTCGCCGGGCGCGGGGAGGACGCGGCCGGGGCTGGCACGATGAACGACCATGAATGATCAGGAAACCGCCGCGGCGCACGCTCTGCGCCTGGTGACGGCTCGCTTCCCGCACGCGCTGGGGGCCCTGCTCGGTGGCTCGGCCGCCCATGGCCGCGCCGGCTCGACGAGTGATCTGGACGTGGCCGTCCTCGTACCGGACTCCGACCGCAGCCGCCGGGAGGTCGTCCGCCATGACGGGCGCCTGGCCGAGTTGTTCGTGAACACCGTCGCGGACGTGGCCGAGTTCTTCGAGTGGGACCGAGCCCGTCGCCGCGGCACCGTGCTGTTCGTCTATGCCGACGGCCTGCCCCTGCACGACCCGCACGGGCATCTGGCGCGTACCCGCGATCAGGCGCGAGCGGTGCTTGCGGCCGGCCCTCCCCAGCTCAGCCCGGCGGAGTGGGAACACGGCCGTTACGTCCTGACCTGCTACCTGGACGACCTGGTCGACACCTCGCCCGCCGACCGGTACGAGCAGCTGGCCCTCGCCGACCACGCCCTGCGCGAGGCGACGCACTTGATCACTGCCCACCACCGGGCATGGACGGGGATCGGCAAGTGGCTTCCGCGCAGGCTGCTGAGCGCGGACCCGGAACGGGGCAGGGCCCTGCTGGACGGCCATCGGGCGGTGGCCGAACGCGCCGACCCCGCGCCGTTGGCGGCCGCGGTCGAGCAGGTACTCGACCTGCTCGGAGGGCCGCTGCGGGAAGGGTACGCACGCCCCTGGCGCGCCTGAGTCGCCGGGCAGGCCACCGACCGCGACCCCGGAGCGGCTGTCGGCGGCTCGACGCGACCGCGACACGACACCGTCAAGTGATCGGCGCGTCGTTGAAGTGGTTGTGGGATATGTCGTATTAGCCTTCAGTAACTGTACGAAGTCGATCAGTCACAGATCGCATCCGTCCAACTTACCGGAGATGAATCAATGCGCAAGCTTCACAAGGCTGCTGTGGTGGTTGCCGCCCTCGGCAGTGTCGCCTTCCTCGGCGCCGGCACCGCTCAGGCCCACGACGGCAAGGGAGGCGGCGACACCTGGGTCGTCAAGTCGGGCAGCTCCTGCCGGTCGCACGACCTGAACGTCGACGTCCTCGGCGAGGTCGGGATCCTCAACGGCGTGCTGGGCAACGCGCTCAACGGCGAGGGCCCGGCAGGTGCGCAGTCCACCCCGATCGGCTCGAGCATGGGCTGCAACAACCTGGTCGGCGGCGGCGGCAAGTAAGCACATCGGGCCCGGTGTCCAGGCGCGAGCCTGGCACCGGGCCCTTTCGCGTCGTGGGGACGCCGGCCGACCGGTCGCCGTGCTCGCGGTGCACCTCAGGCGGAGCGCCGACCCGGTGACCGATCCGGGAACGGGCTCCGCCTTCCGTCTCGGGCGAGACGGAAGGCGGAGGGGGCGGAAGGCGGAGGGGCGGGCGGGCTCAGCCGAGTTGGGATCCGGTCTTCTCCAGGGCCTCGCGCACCGGCTGGTAGAAGGTCTGGCCACCGAGGGTGCAGTCGCCGCGGCCGCCCGAGGTCAGGCCGATTGCGTGGTCGCCGTCGAAGAGCGGGCCGCCGCTGTCGCCCGGCTCCGCGCAGACGGTGGTCTGGATCAGGCCGTCGACCGCGCCCTGCTGGTAGTTGACGGTCACATCGAGCGCCATGACCAGACCGTTGCGGACATGGGTGGTGCTGCCGCTGCGCTGCACCTGCTGGCCCACGATCGGCTCGGCCGCCTTGGTGATGGTCTGCATCTTGCCGTTGTAGAGGCTCACCGCGCTGGGGTGCACCACGTCGGCCGCTGTGTACCGGGCGAGCGCGAAGTCGTCGCCGGGGAAGGTGGCGTCCTCCGTCGCCGCGGCCTCGGTGCCCCCCATCGTCGCCGACCAGCTCCGCACCGCATCGCCGCAGTGTCCGGCGGTCAGGAAGTACGGCTGGCCGCCCTTGACGACGTTGAAGCCGAGCGAGCAGCGGGCGGTGCTGCCCCAGATCGCCTCGCCGCCGGCGAGCAGCGGTCGCAGTTCCGCCGACGAGCGGGTGAGGCTGGCCCGGTCGCCGAGCGCCGAGGCGGCCGCCTTGAGCTGCTCGAAGTCCTTGCCCTTGACGGTGGGGTCGGCGACGATGACGACCTTGTTGACGCGGGGATCCATCGCCCAGGACGTCCCGGGAATCCTCACCTGCTCCTTGAGGGTGGCGCGGGCGGTGTCCAGCGTGGCGAGGGAGTGCTTGACGATCTTCGGCTGGGCGCCCGCCGCGCGGACCTTGGCGGCGGCCGCCTCACTGGTCACGTTCACGATGAGCGCGCGGTTCTCCGCGTCGTAGTAGGAGCCCGCCCCCTCGCCGCCGAGACTGGAGCTGATCTCCTTGGCGCGCTGTGCGGCGGTGGTCGCCGTCGGTGGATCGGAGGGCGGGCCGGGAGCGGCATCGGCGCTCGGCTGGGTGAGTACGGCAGTGATCAGGGCCAGGGCCCCGGCACCGGCGACGAGGGTGCGAGGCTTCGATACGCTCGTGCTCTTCAATTCAGGACCTCTGGTGGAGTTCGGGCCGGTAGCGGATGTCCGGCCCCGGAGGGGGGCGGGGGCGTTCCCCGGTGACCAAATCTCTCCCCTGCCCCTGCTGGGTACTACACCCGCACAGGCCACAGCTGAGGCGGAATCACCTGTACGGCCGGTGCGGGGGCTTGCTCCGTGTGACACGACCTCAAGGGGCCGGTGCGGGCCCGGGCGTCCAGCCCGCGCCGGTACCGCCCCCGGCGTGTGTCGACCCACCAGTCGTGGGGCGTATTCCTGATCGAGGCACCGGGTTCCGGCCAACCTGACAGGGGAAGTTGCCCGTTCAGTTGTTCGACACGTTCAATCGACCTTGATCGCGGGAGCACGGATCTTCGGTCGCCGTGCGCCGCCTGAACGAGGAGCAGCTTGCGTGAACGCCGATACCCCCCACATCGACCCGGGTGACTCCTACACCTCGTCCGGCCGGACGGAGAGCCCCGTGTGTTCCTACACGGAGTGGGATCCGCTGGAGGAAGTGATCGTCGGCATCGTCGACGAGGCGAGTTTCCCGACCTGGCACATGGCCTTGCCGCCGGTGCTTCCCGGCGACCAGCACGCGACCTTCCGCCGTAACGCGGGGCAGCCTTTCCCGCCCGAGCAAGTCGCCGCCGCCCGCGCCGAGCTGGAGGAGCTGGTGCACATTCTGGAGGGGGAGGGGGTGACGGTCCGGCGGCCGGAAACCATTCCTCAGCGGACCCCGTACACCACCCTCGACTGGACCAGCACCGGCATGTACGCGGCGATGCCCCGGGACGCGATTCTCGTGGTCGGCGACGACATCATCGAATGCCCCATGGCCTGGCGCTCCCGCTATTACGAGAACCTCGCCTACCGGCCGCTGCTGAAGGAGTACTTCCACGGCGGCGCGAAATGGACCGCGGCGCCGAAGCCGGAGCTGACGGACGCACAGTTCGACCAGGACTGGACCGACCCCGGCGAGGACGGCCCGCAGCGGCTGGTGGTGACCGAATTCGAGCCGACCTTCGACGCGGCAGACTTCACCCGCTGCGGTCGTGACATCATCGCCCAGAAGAGCAATGTCACCAATGACTTCGGCATCGAGTGGCTGCGCCGGCACCTCGGCGACGAATACCGCATTCACGTTTTCGAGTTCAACGACTCGCACCCGATGCACATCGACGCCACGCTCGTTCCGATGGCGCCGGGCAAGCTGCTCATTCACCCCGATCGGGTGCCCGAGGTGCCGCAGCTCTTCAAGGGCTGGGATGTGATGGCCGCCCCCGCTCCGGTCATTCCCGATACGCACCCGCTGTACATGACCAGCAAGTGGATCAACATGAACATCCTGATGCTGGACGAGGAGCGGGTGATCGTCGAGGCGCAGGACGAACCGATGATCGCGGCGATGAAGAAGTTCGGCTTCCAGCCGATCCCCTGCAATTTCCGCAATTTCAACACCTTCGGCGGATCGTTCCACTGCGCCACGGCCGACGTCCGGCGCCGCGGAACCCTGCAGTCGTACTTCTGAGTCGACCGACGGGCCACCCGCCGCCTTCCGGCCGGGAGCCCGCGGCGCGGGCCGTCCTGCGGGGCGGCCCGCGCCGCGGTCACGGACCCCACCTCGTCGCCGGCCACCCCACGCCTACCTGGCTGCGCGCGGTCAGCACGACCTGGGCGGGCGGGCCGGAGACATGAAGTGCCCCGACCACACGAATTCGCCGCCGGGCCGCAGGGTTTCGAGGCTGTACCACAATCTCGTGCCCTTCACGAGCTGGCAGATGATGACCACTTCCGTCCCCTGCCGAAGGTGCGCGAGCTTGCGGGACGAAGAGCTGGGCTTCTCATATATGGGCGCACCAGCAGGATTCAGCACCGACAAGGTATAGCGCGATGCCGCGGCCTTCGGCGTGACCGGGTGTGCGTCCGCGGTCGGTGACAGCGTCGTGAGGCCCAGGAGAGGCACCGCTATCAGCGCGGCTTTTCTTGCGAGCGTGCGAAGGGTCATTTTCCCTCGATTCCAGGAAGGGTGGTCGGGTCGGGTCGTCCGGCGAACGTTGTCGCAGGCGCCACGTTTCATCCTGGTCGGGTGAATTCCCCTTCACAAGGTCCTATTGATTCGCAAGAGCACGGGATTGATGCCCTTTCCTGCATTACCGGAATGAAGGGCCGTCACGGAGGTCCGTGACGGCCGGGGCGACGCCTGGTCACGCCGGCCGCCCGGGGCGTCACGGCCTCCGCCGACGTCCCGGGCCGCCGGCCGGCGCCTGGGCGCAGACGACAAACTCGCCGACCGCGGGGGTCACGTGATGTGCTGAAGGCCCTCGGTGCCTTCATGCCGGGGTACTTCAGCACAACAGGACAAGGAATCACCGTGCCTCCCACAGCAAACGGACCGAAGAAGTCGGAGATGCCGACCCTGCCCACCTGGGTCACCGTCCCCGTCGGCTTCGTCGTCTCTTTCGTCCTCGGTGAGCGCTACGGCTTCCCGTGGTACCTGCGCCTCGCGGTCATGGTCGCCGTCAGCCTCGTGCTCGAAGCGGTCAACCAGGCGGTCCGGCGCGTGGCACGCGGCAGTGCGGACGCGGGCAGGGCGTGAACCGCGGAACCGCCGTGCGGCACACGGCATCGGGGGAGAGCAGTTGACCCCGTACTCCCTGGCGTTCTACATGGACGTCGTCACCACCGGCACCGTGCTCGGTGCGCGTCCCACGGACTCTCCCGACGGGGTCGCCGAGGTCCTGGGGCCGGACTTCGGCGAGAACAGGTTCGGCGACACCGCCTTGTGCCGTGACTACGGCCTGGCCGAGTTCCACTGGGACCGCGCCTGCGCCGAATCCCCCTGGTCGGGCCACCACTTCACCGTGCATGTGCACCGGCTCGGATACCGGAGCCACACGAAGGCGCTCGTCGGCGACGCGCTCCGGGCCCGGTACGGGCGGTTCACGCCCAGGCTTCGGTTCCAGAAGCTGCGGCGCCTACTGGAGCGGCGCGGCATCCCCCTGACGGAGATCCCGGAGTACCCGTCGAACGTGCCTTACTACCGCACGTTCTGGCAGCCGGATTCCCACGTGGCGGTCTCCGTCATCGGCACCTACGGCGAGTACAGCACCCCGGACGATCTACGGGTCGGCGATGTGTACAGCCTCCAGGCGCCGGTGTCCGCCGACGAAGTGGCGTGGCGGAGGAAGAGGGCGGGGTAGCGCCGGGCCGGTGGGTGGGTGGAGGCGACGGGAGGGGCCTGCCACGGCCGCGTACGGCGCGGGGCGCGCGCCCCTCACGTCACGGAGAAGCCGCCGTCCACGAACACCGTCTGCCCCGTCACATACGCCGCGCCCGGACCGGCCAGGAACACCGCCGCGCCCACGAAGTCGTCCGGTTCGCCGTTGCGCCCGGCCATCGTCCGGTTCGCCAGCGCCGCGGGTCGGTCGGGGTCGGTGAACAGCTCCTCGGTCAGCGGGGTGCGGACGAAGCCGGGCGCGATCGCGTTGACGCTGACGCCGTGCCGCGACCAGGCCTCCGCCTGGGAGCGGGTCAGGGCGGAGAGCCCCGCCTTGGACACCCCGTAGGCCCCGCTGTTGCCGAACGCGCGGATCGACTGCTGTGAGGCGAGATGGATGATCCGCCCCCAGCCGCGGTCCGCCATGCCGGGCCCGAAGCGCTGCCCGAGCAGGAACGGCGCGTCGAGGTTGACCGCCATGGTGCGATCCCATTCGGAGGTGGTCAGCTCGCCCAGCGGGGGACGGGGGTTGACCCCGGCGGCATTGACCAGGATGTCCGGTTCGCCGTGCTGTCGCGCCATCTCCTCCGCGCCCTCGCGGACGGCCTCCCGGTCGCGCAGATCGGCGGCTATCCAGTCCGCCGTACAGCCCGCCGCACGCAGCCGCGCGGTGGCGGCGCGCAGCGGCTCCTCGCGCCGGGCCAGCACCACCACCTCGGCCCCGGCGCGCCCGAGTGCCTCCGCGATGGCCAGGCCGATGCCCGAACTTCCGCCGGTGACCAGGGCGGTGCGGCCGGCGAGTGAGAAGAGCGCGTCGAGGTAGGCGGTGGTGGTCATGGTCTGCGGTGCCTCCTGCTGAGGTGCGGCCGTACGGGAGAGATCCGGCGGGTCGGGTACCGGTACCGAGCTGATCTTGCCGGAGGCGTACGGCGCCGCGTCATCCGCCCTCCCGTAGCCCACCCTCCCGTGGCCCGCCCGCCCGGTCGCCCCGTGCGGCTCGGAGCGGGCGCTCCGTGCGAGGGGCGCTCCGGTGACCGGTTTACGGCGGTTCGAGGGGATCGGAACCGCCTCCTCCGGTTTCGCCCCGGGCGGGGTCCTGTCGAGTGGGAGGCGATCACGAGATATCTTGATGTCGAGCAATGTTGCAGACGTGGAGCGGAGCACCCGGTGACTGACTCGACCATCATCTACACCCACACTGACGAGGCCCCGGCCCTGGCGACGTATTCGTTCTTGCCTGTGATCCAGGCATACGCGTCGACGGCGGGCGTCAATGTGGAGACCCGTGACATCTCTCTGGCCGGGCGCATCATCGCGAGCTTCCCCGAGCGTCTGGAGGAGGGCCGGCGCATCGAGGACGCCCTCGCCGAGCTCGGCGAACTGGCCAAGACGCCCGGGGCCAACATCATCAAGCTGCCCAACATCTCGGCCTCGATCCCGCAGCTGAAGGCCGCGATCGCCGAGCTGCAGGAGCAGGGCTACGCGCTGCCGGCCTACCCGGACGACCCCAAGACCGACGAGGAGCGCGACATCCGCGCCCGCTACGACAAGGTCAAGGGCAGCGCCGTCAACCCGGTCCTGCGTGAGGGCAACTCCGACCGCCGGGCGCCGGCGTCGGTGAAGAACTACGCCAAGGCCCACCCGCACCGCATGGGCGAGTGGACCGCCGGCTCCAAGACCAATGTCGCGCACATGACCAACGACGACTTCCGCTCCACCGAGAAGTCCGCGGTGATCGCCGAGGACGGTTCGCTGCGCATCGAGCTGTCGGGCGACGACGGCTCGACCACGGTCCTGCGCGAGTCGGTCCCCGTGCTCGCCGGTGAGGTCGTCGACGCCTCCGTGATGCGGGTCGCCGCGCTGCGCGAGTTCCTCGCCGCGCAGGTCGCCCGCGCCAAGGCCGAGGGCGTGCTGTTCTCCGTCCACCTCAAGGCCACGATGATGAAGGTCTCCGACCCGATCATCTTCGGCCACGTGGTCCGGGCGTTCTTCCCGAAGACCTTCGCCAAGTACGGCGAGGCGCTCGCGGTGGCCGGCCTGACCCCGAACGACGGCCTCGGCGGCATCTTCAAGGGCCTGGAGCTGCTGCCCGAGGGCGCCGAGATCAAGGCGTCCTTCGACGCCGAGCTGGCCGACGGCCCCGAGCTGGCGATGGTCGACTCCGACCGCGGCATCACCAACCTCCACGTACCGAGCGACGTCATCGTCGACGCCTCCATGCCGGCCATGATCCGCACCTCCGGTCACATGTGGGGCCCGGACGGCCAGGAGGCCGACACCCTCGCGGTGCTGCCCGACAGCAGCTACGCCGGCATCTACCAGGTCGTCGTCGACGACTGCCGCGCGCACGGCGCCTACGACCCGTCGACCATGGGCTCGGTGCCCAACGTCGGTCTGATGGCGCAGAAGGCCGAGGAGTACGGCAGCCACGACAAGACCTTCGAGATCCCCACCACGGGCACCGTCCGGGTCGTCGACGCGGCCGGCAACACCGTGCTGGAGCAGGTCGTCGGCGCCGGCGACATCTTCCGGATGTGCCAGACCAAGGACCTGCCGATCCGCGACTGGGTCAAGCTGGCCGTCACCCGCGCCCGGGCGACCGGCAACCCGGCGGTGTTCTGGCTCGACGAGGACCGCGCGCACGACGCGCAGCTGATCCAGAAGGTCAAGACCTACCTCGCCGACCACGACACCGACGGCCTGCAGATCGAGATCATGGCGCCGGTTCACGCGATCAAGTTCTCCCTCGACCGCATCCGCCGCGGTGAGGACACGATCTCGGTCACCGGCAACGTGCTGCGCGACTACCTGACCGACCTGTTCCCGATCCTGGAGCTCGGCACCAGCGCCAAGATGCTCTCGGTCGTCCCGCTGATGAACGGCGGCGGCCTGTTCGAGACCGGTGCCGGCGGCTCCGCGCCCAAGCACGTCCAGCAGCTCGTCAAGGAGAACTACCTCCGCTGGGACAGCCTGGGCGAGTTCCTCGCGCTCGCGGTCAGCTTCGAGCACCTCGCCCAGAAGACGGGCAACGCGCGCGCCCAGGTGCTCGCCGACACCCTCGACCGGGCGACCGGCGCCTTCCTCAACGAGAACAAGTCGCCGAGCCGCCGGCTGGGTGGCATCGACAACCGCGGCAGCCACTTCTACCTCGCCCTGTACTGGGCCCAGGAGCTGGCCAAGCAGACCGACGACGCCCAGCTCGCGCAGGCGTTCGCCGGCCTCGCCAAGACCCTCGGCGAGCAGGAGCAGACCATCGTCGACGAGCTGATCGCGGTGCAGGGCTCGCCGGCCGACATCGGCGGCTACTACCAGCCCGACCCGGCGAAGGCCGCCGCCGTCATGCGTCCGTCGGCGACCTTCAACCAGGCGATCGCGACCCTTTCCTGACGCGAGCGCCGCACACACGGTCCACCCCGCCCCGGCCGGCACCGCGCCCGGCCGGGGCGGCCCCGTCGCACGGTGCGCGCGACGCCGAACCGCCGCCCGGAAGCGATTGCTCCGGCGCCGTACGCGGCATCATCACGCCGTGGACTCCACCCAGCCGCTCCTCTTCCTCGACGTCGACGGCCCCCTCAACCCCTGGCTGGCCAAGCCGCATCGCCGCCCCAAGGGCTACACCACGCTGCGGATGCGCCCCACGGGCTGGGAGCCGCCCCGCCCGGCCCTGCGGGTATGGCTCAACCCCGACCACGGCCCGCTCCTGATGGGTCTGGGCTTCCGGCTGATCTGGGCGACGACCTGGAAGACGGAGGCCAACACCTGGATCGCCCCCGTCCTCGGCCTGCCCGAGCTGCCCGCGCTGGACTGGCCGCGGATGCACCATCAGGACCCGGACGGCGTCCACTGGAAGACCCGCCACCTCGTCGACGCCGCCGGGGGCCGCCCCTTCGCCTGGGTGGACGACGAGATCAGCGCCCGCGACCACGCCTGGATCGCCCGCCACCACAAGGGGCACGCCCTCCCGCACCGCGTCGACCCCACCAAGGGACTCCTCCCGGACGACTTCGCCACGCTCCGGGCCTGGGCAGCCGGACGCTCCGGTACCGGGAGCGGGACGGCGGGGAGGTAGCGCCCGCCGCCGGCCTCAGCCCACGAGGTCCAGTACGGGCCGCAGCCCGTCCGGGCGGCGGTCCACCGGCAGCGGGTCCACCGGCAGGAACCCGCATCCGATCGCCGTGGCGCCGCCGTCCGCCCGGCGGTCGTCCCCCACCATCAGCACGGCGGACGGGGCGAGCCCCAGCTGCCGGCAGGCGAGGGCGAAGAGCCGCGGGTCGGGCTTGTGGATGCCCTGCTCGAAGGAGAGCACACAGCCGTCCACATACCGCTCCAGACCATGGGCGCGCAGCACCGGCCGCAGATCCCAGCCGATGTTGCTCAGTACGCCGACGCGGACACCGCGCCGGTGCAGCTCGGCCAGCACCTCGGCGGCGTCCGGATACGGGTCCCAGGCCTCCGCTGCTTTGTGGCGCTCGTAGAGCGCCTCGTACAACTCCGGGCGGGGGAGCGGCACTTGGCGCGCCAGGCCGGTGTACACCGCGCGGTGGGTTCGGGCGTCGCGGTCGCGGAGCTCCCACAGCCCGGCCAGCTCGGCGGGCAGCTCGGCGGGCGGGGAGCCGCCGGGCAGGGCGCCCGCCCGCTCCAGCTCGGCCGCCTTGCGCGCGAGCTCGGCGTCGTCCATGTCCGTACCGGACGCGGTCAGCGCGGCACGCAGCCAGGACTCGGCGGACTCGGTCCGCAGCAGGGTCCCGGAGAAGTCGAAGAGCACACCCTTGATCGTGGTCATGGGCCTCATCCTGGCCCGTGTGCGGCGCCGGGCCCAGACCGCCTCCCGGGCGCGCGGGCGGTGTACACCGCCGCCGCCCCGGCCACCAGGGCGCCGCCCAGCAGCCAGCCGCCGAGGACGTCCGACGGCCAGTGCACGCCCAGGTACACGCGGGTGACGCCGACACCGACGACGGAGACGGCCACCACCGTCCGGGCGGTCCACCGCCACACCGGCCGCACCCCGTACTCACGCAGCAGCCACAGCAGCAAGGCCCCCGCGACCAATACGGACAGCGCATGCCCCGAGGGGAACGCCGCGTAGTGCGCCGTGTCCACCGGATCCGGCCAGACCGGGCGCGGCCTGCCGACCGCCGCCTTCAGGGCCTGCTGGAGGGCCGCACCGGCGAGCGCGGTGACCGCCACCCAGGCCCCGAGCAGCCGCGCACCGCGCCGTACGAGCAGACACACCGCCACCGCGAGCCCCGCCCGCATCGTCCACGGGTCCCACACCCAGTCGCTGAGCAACCGGTTCAGACGGGTCCAGCCGGGCGAGGACACGGCAGTGGGGTGCAGCGCGCCGGTGACGGCGGCGTCCAGGGACATCAGCGGCGCCCAGCGCAGCACTACCAGAGTGAGCAGCACCGTGAACAGGGCGGCGCAGACCAGGGCGGGGCGGGTGCCGTGGGGCATACCCGGACCCTACGTCAGCGCACTGAGCCCCGGGACGAACGTCACCAGCAGCGGCACCGCGGGCACCAGCGCCGCGACCGCCGTCATCCGCAGCCGGCGGCCGGGGGTGAAGCGGGGCGCGGGGGACAGCAGCCGGTCCACCCGCTGCGGCACCTGGGCGAGCTGGGTCGGGCAGGGGCCGAACACCCCGCGGTCCTCGTTGAGTTCGACCAGCGCCAGGGCTATCGTCAGCCGGCCGAAGCGGCGCGAGGCCGCGTCGTCGGCGGCCAGTTCGACCAGCCGGTGCACCTGGTCGCGGAACGCGGCGAAGACCGGGATCTGCGGGAAGCCGGCCGCGAGCGCCGAGGCGCAGTACAGCAGCAGATCGTGCCGGGCCCGCGCATGACCCTGCTCGTGGGCGATCAGCGCATCGAGCTGACGCCCCTTCAGCCGCCGCAACGCCGAGGTGGTGATGACCAGTTGGGGCGACGGGTGCGCCAGCCACCAGGCCTCCGGGCGGTCGCCCTCCAGGACGACCAGCCGCTCCCCGAAGGGCTTCTCGCCGGGCAACAGAGGGGCGCGCCGCAGGAGGTCGGCCCGACGCTGCCGGCGGCGGGCCCGTACGGCCCGCACCTCGCGGGTCAGCGCGACGGCCGTCCACGCGCCGCCGCCCGCCAGGAGCAGCGCCAGCACACCGGCCCACGGCCCGTACCCCTTGAGCGCGTACGCCTCGACGACCACCCGGGGCGCGAACCCGAACACCGGGTTGCGCACGGACTCCCAGGCCGCGGCCGCGCTCAGCGACATCGCCAGCACACAGCACAGCAGCACGGCGGCCACCACGCACTGCCACACCCACAGCGCGAGCACCGGCTCGCGGTCGGGCCAGTCGGAACGGGCCATCAGCCGCGGCGCCGTCGCCGCGGCCAGCGCGCCGAGAACCATCAGCGCGATCGGGACCATCATGCCGTCACCCTATGAGCGCGCGGATACTCGTTGGTACGGTCACGCATCGGAAGTGACGTATGCCACGCATGCCCCGGGTGCGCCTTCCGGAAGGGCGCCCTCACCCCGGACGGCGGCCCCGCGGGGGTCCGCCGCAGCTCACAGCGCCAGCAGCATCGCCAGCATGGCGATGCCCATCGTCAGCCGGCAGGCCCGCAGCACCCCGGCTGGCCCGGCGGCCGTCGCCACCACCGGCCCGTCCGCCACCGGCCCCCCGGCCACCGCACCGGAAGCCGGCACCAGCCGCAGCCCCGCGGCGAGGACGTACACCGTGTAGTAGACGAGCAGCAGCCCGGTCAGCAAGGGCACTCCGCCGGGCGCCGCGTGGGTCATCGTCATGGCGCCCATCGGCCCGCCGTGGTGCGTCCCGCCGGCGGGCACCGCCATCGCCAGCGCCATGTACACCATCGCCCACGCGCCCACCGCGTGATGCAGATGCCGATGCGTCAGCGCCCACAGGCCCGCGGCCCCGAACGCCGCGGTGAACAGCCAGGGCGACCACGCCGGCGGCGGCACCGCGGACGCCGGCAGTCCCATCACCGCCATCCCCAGCGCCATCAGCCCCTCACCGCGCGCGGCCACCCGCTGTGCGGCCGGTCCGCGGTGCGCCCGGACCAGGCAGTACGCGCCGGTGCCGGCGCACAGCAGCACCAGCAGCCAGCCGACCAACGGTGGTTGGTGCACGAAGCGCCTCCCCAGGGCCCCTGGTACCCGTACGCGTCGGCTGCTAGATGCCCGGCAGGTGCCCGGCACACGGGAGCGCACAGGCGCACAAGAGGGGAGCGCGGGCCGTCTGCCCGGACCGCGAAGGGGAGAAGCGGCGGCCCTTCAGGGCCGGTAGCGCAGCGGATGGTCCGCCGGGACCTCCGTCAGCACGATGCGGTGGCCGTCCGGGTCGGCGATCCACATCTCGACGAGCCCCCAGGGCTCCTGCACGGGCGGCCGCAGCACCTCCACCCCGTGTGTCAGCAACTCCTTGTGCGCCGCCGCCGCGTCCGCCACCTGAAGCCACAGCTGAAGGGTCTGGGTGCCGGGCCCGGCGGCGCGGCCGGAGACCTCCAGGAAACCGCCGCCGAGGAAGTACACCGTGCCGCGCTCGGGGCCGGTGCCGAACTCCCGGTAGATCTCCAGGCCCAGCGCCTCGCCGTAGAACGCCCGGGACCGCTCGGGGTCGGACGGCCGCAACAACACCCTGCTGCTCAGTACGTGCACCATGCCAGGACCCTACGCCGCCGGCCCGCGGGGCCCGCCGAACGACCCGGCGAACGGCACTGACATGACGCGCACGGCTCTTGTTAGCCTCGTTTCGTCGTTTCCGCCCCTGTCGCCGGCCGCATCTCCCGGGCCTGAGAGGACTCCGCAGACCATGCCCACCAGCGAGCTGACCTTTCGTACCGCCCTCGAAGCCGACATCCCCGGGCTCGTCGAGCTGGTCGAGTCGGCATACCGAGGGGACGCGAGCCGGGTCGGCTGGACGACGGAGGCGGATCTGCTGGAGGGGCAGCGCACCGATCCCGAGGGCGTCGCCGCCGTGGTCCGCAACGAGACCGGCCGGCTGCTGATCGCCGAGCGGGACGGCGAGCTGATCGCCTGCTGCCAGCTCGAACACCGTGGGGACCACGCGTACTTCGGGATGTTCGCGGTGCGCCCGGAGCTCCAGGGCGGCGGCCTCGGCAAGATCATCATCGCGGAGGCCGAGCGGACCGCCCGGGAGACCTGGGGCTCCCGCGAGATGCAGATGACGGTCATCCGGCAGCGCGAGGACCTGATCGCCTGGTACGAACGCCGCGGCTACCAGCGCACCGGGAAGCTCAGCCCGTTCCCGTACGGCGATGAGCGGTTCGGCATCCCGCGGCGCGCCGACCTGGAGTTCGAGCTACTGGTCAAGCCGCTGGCCTGAGCGCTCCGCGGCGCTGCCGGGGCGGGCCCTACAACCGCCCGGCCTGGACGATCCGCTGCAGGAACCGCCGGGTGCGGTCCTGGACCGGATCGCCGAAGACCTGCTCGGGGGTGCCGCGCTCCAGCACCACCCCGCCGTCCAGGAAGCACACCTGGTCGGCGACCTCCCGCGCGAAGCCCATCTCGTGGGTGGCCAGGACCATCGTCATGCCCTCTTCCTTGAGATCGCGGACCACCCCGAGCACCTCGCCGACCAGCTCGGGGTCGAGCGCCGCGGTGATCTCGTCGAGCAGCAGCAGCCGGGGCCGCCCGGCCAGTGCGCGCACGATCGCGACCCGCTGCTGCTGGCCGCCGCTGAGCCGGTCCGGGTACTCGCCGGCCCGCCCGCCGAGCCCCAGCCGCTCCAGCAGCTCGTGGGCGCGGGCCTCCGCCTCGGCGCGCGGTACGCCGTGCACCCGGCGCGGCGCCAGCGTGATGTTGTCCAGCACCGTCATGTGCGGGAAGAGGTTGTAGGCCTGGAAGACCACGCCGATCCGGCGGCGCACCGCGTCGGCGTCGGCCCGCGGGTCGGTGATCTCCTCGCCGTCCAGGAAGATCGCGCCGTCGTCGATCTCCTCCAGCAGGTTCGCGCAGCGCAGCAGCGTGGACTTGCCCGAACCGGACGCGCCGATCAGCGCGGTCACGGTGTGCGGGGCGACCTCCAGGTCGACGTCCCGCAGCACGACCGTGCCCCGCCCGTACGTCTTGCGCACAGACTCCAGCCGCAGCACCGGGCCGCCGTCCGGGGTGCCCTTGGTGAGATCCCCGGCGGTCCCGGTCCGCCCGGCCTCCCCGGTGCCCGGCACCGGCGTGTTCTCCGTCGTCCTCATACCAGGCCTCCCTGGGCGCGCCTGCGGTCCATCCGTGCCGTGACCCAGTCCGTGAAGCGCGTCATCGGGATCGTCAGCGCGACGAAGACCAGCCCGGCCACCACGTACGGCGTGAAGTTGAAGTCCTTGCCGGCGATGATCTGCGCCGCGTACACCGCGTCCACCGCGCCGGCGATGGAGACCAGACCGGTGTCCTTCTGCAGCGACACCAGATCGTTCAGCAGCGGCGGCACCACCCGGCGCACCGCCTGCGGCAGGACGACGAACCGCAGCGCCTGGCCGCCGGAGAGCCCCAGCGACCGGGCCGCCGCGCGCTGCGAGGGGTGCACCGACTCGATGCCGGCCCGGAACACCTCGGCCACATACGCCGAGTACGTCAGCACCAGCGCCGAGCCGCCGAGCGTCACCGGGTCGGTGGTCACGCCCTGCAGCCGCAGCGCCGGGACGCCGAAGACCACCATCAGCAGACAGATGATCAGCGGCAGTCCGCGGAAGAAGTCGGTGTAGGCGGTCGCCAGCGCGCGCAGCGGGAAGAACACCGGGCCGCGCAGCGTCCTGGCCACCGCCAGCAGCAGCCCGAGCACCAGCACCGCCGCCCCGCACACCACCAGCAGCCGCAGATTCAGCAGCAGCCCCTCCAGCACCTCCGGCAGCGCCTTGCGGGCGTACTCGGCGCTGAAGAAGGTTTCGCGGGTGCGCGGCCAGCCCGGGGAGTTGGTGATCACGAGGAAGAGCACGACGGCGGTGACCAGCGTGCTCAGCGCGGCGACGGCGGTGGCCCGCCGGGCCCTGGCCCGCTTGACCCGCTCCCGCTCGATCCGCCGCGGCGAGGGCACATACCCGTCGCCGCCGGGCTCCCGGACCTCGTCGCTCTTCTTCAACGCCCCTTCCACGCCGCTCACTTGAGCACCGGAGCGTCGACGGCGTCGCTCAGCCACTTCTTCTCCAGCGCGGCGAGCGTGCCGTCCTTGCGCAGCGCGTCGACCGCCGCGGTCACACATCCGGTGATCCGGCTCTCCTTGTCCAGGACCAGCCCGAACTGCTCCTTCGCGGCACCGGAGACCGGGAACTGGCCGACCACCTCGGCGTCCGTCACCTCCGCCGAGGTGATGTAGAAGGCCGTCGGCAGATCGGTGACGATCGCCTCCACCTGCCCGTTCCTCAGGGCGGACTTGGCGAGGTCGTTCTTCTGGAAGACCGCGGCGGGGCGGGTCGGGCGGATGGTGTCGTTGACGACGTCCAGGCTGGTGGTGCCGACCTGCGCGCCGAGCCTGACGTCCTTGAGGTCGGCGATGCTCTTGGCCCGCGCGGCCTTGGAGCCCTTGAGCGCGACGACCGCCTGGCGCACGTCGTAGTAGCCGGAGGAGAAGGCCACCGCGCGCTTGCGCTCGGCGCTGATGGAGATCTGGTTGATGTCGAAGTCGAACTTCTTCGCACCGGGCGCGAAGGCGTTGTTGAACGGCACGGTCTGCCAGTCCACGGAGCCCTTGCCGTAGCCCAGCCGCTGGGCGACGGCGTAGGCGACCGCCGACTCGAAGCCCTTGCCGCCGGCGGGGTCGTCGTCGACGAACCAGGGGGCGTAGGCGGGCTTGTCGGTGCCGACGGTGAGCCTGCCGGCCGTCACGGTGGCCAGCTTGCCGCGGTCACAGCTCTGTTTGCCCTGCCCGGCGGCCCGCGGGCCACCGGGGGACTCGTCCTGCGGGGCACAGCCGACGGCCGCGGCGAGCAGTACGGCGCCGGCACAAGCGGCAAGGCGAAGAGGGCGGTTGACGAGACGCATGCCCGGAGAGTGGCAGCGCAGCACGCCGTCTGTCGAGATCATTGCGGAAAACGTCCGCATGCTGGAAGTCCGTTGCGCGCCTGTGAACTGCGGATTTCCCCGGCGGGCGGCCGCTACGCGGTGAAGCGCACCGCCCGGCGGATCTCCGGCATGTCCGTCACCACGCCGTCCAGGCCCAGGCCGCGCGCCAGCCGGAGCTGATCGTGGGTGTTGACCGTCCAGCCCAGCACCTTCAGATGCGCGGCGTGCGCCCGCTCGACGAGTTCGAGGGTGAGCCGGCGGATGTTCAGCGAGAGCATCGACGCGCCGACGGCCTGTGCGCGGTCGACGACGTCCGCGCCGTAGCGGCTGCCGACCAGTGCGGTGCGCACCCCCGGCAGCAGGGTGCGGATCGCGGCCAGCGCCTCGTCGTGGAAGGAGATGACGTCCACCCGGCCGGTCAGGTCGCGCGACCGCATCACCTCGGCCAGCGCCTGCGCGGCCGCGACGTCCTTGATCTCGGCCTGCAGCGGCGCCTTGACCGCCTCCAGGACCTCCTCGAAGACGGGGATCCGCTCGCCCTGCCCGGCGTCCAGCTCGCGCAGCTCGGCCAGGGTGCGCTCGGCGATCGGCCCGGCGCCGTCGGTGGTGCGGTCCACGTCCGCGTCGTGCATCACCACGAGCGCGCCGTCCTTGCTCAGATGCAGATCCAGTTCGATGACATCGAGGCCTTCGTGCTCGGCGCGTACGAAGGAGCGCAGGGTGTTCTCCGGCTCCACGCCCATGATCCCGCGGTGTCCGATGGTGAGAAAGGACAAGGCTGCCTCGCTTCTGTCGGCTCGGTACTGCTGTCGGCTCTTTGTCAGTGTCGACCGTCGACCGTCGGCAACGGCGTTCCGAAATGGCGTTCAGCCTAACGGGGACAAGTGCAGATGAACCGGTTGCGGACGCAACCACGGTGTGTCCAGTACGGGTACCCGCCATATCCGGCCCGCAGACCGCTCTTCTGCCGGCGGGGGCGGCGTCCCGCCCGGCCCTGACGGCGGCCGTGTGGCATATGCCATAGGGCCGTCCGGTCGAGTCCGCGCTGGATGCGCAGACCGGGAGGAAGCCCGGAATCCCTTGGCGCTACAGGCAGGAAGTCCCGCCGATAGCACGACCCGCAGGAAAAAGATGCGCGAGTGCCGGGTGTCGGCAGAAAAATTTTCAGCTGGCCCACTTGAGTGAGGGAACCTTGCCTGGTTACCGTGTGCTGACAAGACGATCTACCGCCGGAGGGCAGTCATGACGGAAATTCTTTCGCCTGTGGGTGTCCGGGAAGGCACTCCGACCGCAGAGCGTGTCGTGGAGCACCCGGCGTGGCCCGTCCTGAAGGACGCGGTCGAGACCATCCGGCCCTGGCAGTCCAAGGACGGTTCGATCGATCTGACGGCGGAGGGCGCGCCGAAGGCCGAGGCCGTCCGCGCCGAGGTCGAGCGGGTCGCCGCGGCCGTCACGGAGCTGGGCGCGCTGCTGCCGCACAACGCGGCCTACCACCAGGCGCTCGTCACCGACCTGCGCCGCTGGGCCGACGACGGCTTCGGCGTGCCGGACTTCCTGGACTCGCTGCTCGCCTTCCAGCCCGCGCAAGCGCGCGCCGACGGCCTCCAGCACCTCGTGCTGTTCCCCATGTACACCCAGAACGGCAACCCGAACCGCAACTTCGAGGCCGTCGTCCTGCGCATGGTCTGGCCCGAGTGGCTCTCGGAGCTGGAGCGCACCCGCTACGACAACCCCCTGTTCCTCGGCATCACCTTCGAGGACTTCACGGCCGGCTACGACACCCACTCCGCCGTGCTCTTCCCGGAGACCATCGCGGTGCGCGAGGCCCCCGAGCGGTTCAGCTGGGGCGGCATCTTCTGCGACCGCGAGGCCGCCCGCTTCCGCCGGGTCAGCCACGCCGCCGTCGAGACGCTCGGCCTGGAACTCCCGCGGGACATCCGCGAGATGCTCGACGACCAGGAGCGCTGCCAGGAGGCGTTCGTGCTGTGGGACATGGTGCACGACCGCACCCACAGCCACGGTGACCTGCCGTTCGACCCGTTCATGATCAAGCAGCGCCAGCCGTTCTGGATGTACGGCCTGGAGGAGCTGCGCTGCGACCTCACCGCCTTCAAGGAGGCCGTGAAGCTGGAGGCCGAGGGGTACTCCCAGGCCCGCGACGTGCAGTTCGCAGTGATCTTCGACCGGATGTTCCGGTTCCCCGTGTCCGGCGACCGGATCCGCAACTACGACGGCCTCGGCGGCCAGCTGCTCTTCGCGTACCTGCACAAGCACGACGTCGTACGCTGGACGGACAACACACTGCACATCGACTGGGAGCGGGCGCCCAAGGTCACCAACCAGCTGTGCGGCGAGATCGAAAAGCTCTACCGCGACGGCATCGACCGGCCCAAGCTGGTCCACTGGTTCGCCGCGTACGACCTCGTCTCGACCTACCTCGCACCGCACCCGGGTTCGGTCTGGGCCAAGGGCCCCGACGCCCTCGACCTGGACCAACCGCCGCGCAAACTCGTGGACGACGTGCTGCCCGACGAGTTCCCGCTGAGCATGTTCTACGAGGCGCTCGCCAAGAAGCTGCGCGCTGTGATCACCTCTACCAAGGGCATCACGGCCCACAGCGACGTGCTGGCGGCGGCATGAACAACGACCGGAACACCCGGCCACAGGCCGTCCAGGAGCAGGACGAGGAGGCGACGGAGATGGTTACTTCGACGGGCGGCCAGGGGCCGCTGGAGGGTGCGGTCATCGCGGTGGCGGGAGCGGCCGGACCGGCCGGCCGCGCCACCCTGCTGCGGCTGGCCGAAGCGGGGGCCGTGGTCGTCGGCTCGGACTCCAACCCCGAGCGGCTGGCGGAGGCCGTGGACGCGGCCCGCTACGCGCACGGCGGCGCCACGGTCATAGGAGACACCGTCGACCTCCTCGACCCGGACCAGACCCGCGAGTGGGCGGCCCGTACGGAGAAGGAATTCGGCCGGATCGACGGCCTGGTGCACCTCGTCGGCGGCTGGCGCGGTTCGTCGACGTTCGCGGAGACCGACCTGGCGGACTGGGACCTCCTGCACAAGCTGCTGATCCGCACCGTCCAGCACACCTCCCTCGCCTTCCACGAGCCCCTGGAGCGGAGCGGCAACGGCCGATTCCTGCTGATCAGCGCGGCCGGCGCCTCGAAGCCCACCGGCGGCAACGCCGCCTACGCGGCCTCCAAGGCCGCCGCCGAGGCCTGGACGCTGGCCATGGCGGACGGTTTCCGCAAGTCGGGGGGCGAGGAGGGGCCGCGCGCCGCGGCTGCCATCCTGGTCGTGAAGGCGCTCGTCAACGACCAGATGCGCGCCGAGCGACCGAACGCAAAGTTCGCGGGCTTCACGGACGTCACGGAGCTGGCCGAGGCCATCGCCGGCGTCTGGAGCCGGCCCGCCCAGGAAGTGAATGGACAGCGTCTGTGGCTGACCCCCGAGCCGTGACCGGAGCGAAGACCGACGCCCGGCAGCACCACGACCCCCAGGTACGCGGCTTCGCCAGCGACAACTACGCGGGCGCCCACCCCGAGGTCCTGGCCGCGCTCGCCCTCGCCAACGGCGGCCACCAGGTCGCCTACGGCGAGGACGACTACACCGCACACCTCCAGCGGGTCTTCCGCAGCCACTTCGGGCAGCGCGCCGAGGCGTTCCCGGTGTTCAACGGCACCGGCGCCAACGTCGTCGCCCTCCAGGCCGTGACCGACCGCTGGGGCGCGGTGGTCGCCGCCGAGACCGCACACATCAACGTCGACGAGTGCGGTGCGCCGGAGCGGGTCGGCGGGCTCAAGCTGCTGACCGTACCCACCGAGGACGGCAAGCTCACCCCCGAGCTGATCGACCGCCAGGCATGGGGCTGGGACGACGAGCACCGCGCCATGCCGCAGGTCGTCTCGATCGCCCAGAGCACGGAGCTGGGCACGGTCTACACGCCCGACGAGATCCGGGCGATCTGCGAACACGCCCATGAGCGCGGCATGGTGGTGCATCTGGACGGGTCGCGGATAGCCAACGCCGCGGCGACCCTCGACGTCCCGATGCGGGCCTTCACCAACGCGGTGGGCGTCGACATCCTCTCCTACGGCGGCACGAAGAACGGCGCGGTCTTCGGCGAGGCCGTGGTCGTGCTCAACCCCGACCGGGTGCGTGCGATGAAGCATCTGCGCAAGCTGTCCATGCAGCTCGCCTCCAAGATGCGCTTCGTCTCGGTCCAGCTGGAGGCGCTGCTCGCCAAGGACCTGTGGCTGCGCAACGCCCGGCACGCCAACACCATGGCGCAGCGGCTGGCGGCCGGCGTGCGGGCGATCGACGGGGTGGAGATCCTCTATCCGGTCCAGTCCAACGCGGTCTTCGCGCGGCTGCCGCATGACGTCAGCGAGCGGCTGCAGAAGCGCTTCCGCTTCTACTTCTGGGACGAGCAGGCCGGCGATGTGCGCTGGATGTGCGCCTTCGACACCACGGTGGAGGACGTCGACGGGTTCGTCGAGGCACTGCGGGAGGAGATCGCTCGGTAGGGCCTGTCCGCGGGGTCCGTCCGGTGGTCGTGGCAGGTCGCGAGGCGACGGCGGGCCGACCGCGAAGGTGGCAAGCGAGTCCAGCGCAGTGGAAAGTTCACTGCGCTGGACTTCGTGGTGCAGTTTGCTGAACTGTTCCTGGGCGTGCTCCAATGCCTCCAGGTGGCCGGCCGTCGACCGGTCCCGGCTCGCAGCTACTCCCACCGATCTTCGAGGAACGGCCCCATGCCCAGCCCGACCTGCCCCCTGCACGTCTCCGACGAGGTGCGCGCCCTGGCGCCCGGCTTCGGCTACCTCGCCGTCGAAGCGCACGGTCTGACCAACGGGCCCAGTGACGAGCTGAGCTCCGGGCTCCTGGACGAGGCCACCCGCCGGCTGGCCGGACGTCTCGACGGCCGTGCCCCGCAGGACGACCCGCACATCGCCGCCTGGCGCGCCGCCTACAGCGCCTTCGGCAGCAAGCCGTCGCGCACCCGGAACTCCGCCGAGGCGCTGGCCAAGCGTGCGCTCGCGGACGGGCTGCCGCGCATCAACCGGCTCGTCGACCTCTACAACGCCATCAGCGTCGCCCACCTCGTTCCGGTGGGCGGCGAGGACCTGGACCGGATCCAGGGCGGAATGCGGCTGGTCCGGGCCGCCGGCGACGAGCCGTTCGCGACGGCGGCCGGCGGCGCCGAGGTCGTCGAGCACCCCGATGCCGGCGAGGTCGTCTGGTGCGACGACGAGGGCGTCACCTGCCGCCGCTGGAACTGGCGCCAGGGCGTCCGCACCCGTCTCACCGAGGACTCCGTCAGCGCCCTCTTCCTACTGGAGCGGATGGCCCCGATGACGCTCGACGAGCTGACGTCCGCGGGCGCCGAACTGGCCGAGGCACTGCAGAAGGCCTGCCCCGACGCCCGGATCGAGATCGGTGACGTCTGGTCCGGGTGACCGGGGCCGGACGTCGATCAGCCGCCGAAGGTGAACCCTTCGGCGGCTGATGTCGTGGTGGGGTGCCGGCTGCGGCTACGCGCCGGGCGCCGGTGCGGTGCCGCCCAGGTGCGCCGGGATCCACCAGGTGTCCTCGGGGCCCTTGGGGCGCACGGGGTAGGCGCGCTGGGCCGCCTCCAGCAGGTCCTGCACCCGGGACCGCACCCGGTCGGTGATCTTCTCCGCCTGCTCGGCGGGATCTGCCTCCAGCGGCTCGCCGACCCGGATGGTTATGGGGAAGTGGTTGCGGCCCAGATTGCGCTTGTGGCCCTTGGTCCACAGGCGCTGGGTGCCCCACAGCGCCACCGGGAGCAGTGGCACCCCGGCCTCCTGGGCCAGCCGGGCCGCACCCGACTTGAAGTTCTTCAGGGTGAAGGACTCCGAGATCGTCGCCTCGGGGAACACCCCGATGATCTCGCCCGAACGCAGTGCGGACAGCGCGTGCTTGTAGGCGTGCATTCCCTGCGCGCGGTCGACCGGAATGTGCTTCATCGCACGCATCAGCGGCCCCGACACCTTGTGCCGGAACACCGACTCCTTCGCCATGAAGCGCACCAGCCGCTTCGCCGGCCGGGCCGTCAGCCCGGCGAAGACGAAGTCGAGGTACCCGATGTGATTGCTCACCAGCACCGCCCCGCCGCGGCGCGGAATGTTCTCCGTCCCGGCGATGTCGAATTTGAGATCGAGCGCCTTGAAGAGCGTGCGTGCGGCGCCGATCACCGGCGGATAGACGAGCTCTGCCATTGTCCGGAGGACCCCTTTTTCCCTTTTCGATGCCTGGGGAGGGTTCTCCCGGCGGAAACCTACGCAGGCGTAACTGCGGCTTTCGGGAGATCGTGCCCGATCGAGGCCGCGGCGGCCAGCGTGCCGGGCGCCGCGGACGCGAGATTCTCGTCACGTGGGACCGGGTCAGCCCACCGTTCGCCGCAGCACAAGGTACATCTCGCACCCCAGGCAGTACCCGAAAGCGGCATTGAGGAAGGCCGCCGCCAGTGCGCATCCGGTGGCCGCGAGCCCCAGCCACTGCGGGCCCGCGAAGTAGCCGACCAGCCCCACCAGCGCGAAGAACAGCCCCACGCTCTGGGCGAAGCGCGGCGGGGCCGGGTCCTCGAAATCGGTTGGTGCGGACAGCCGGGGACGCACCGCCGTCCTGAACAGCCAGGCGTAGGGGGAGCGCTGGACACCGGCCGCCGCCCCGACGGCGAAGACCAGGGCCTGCAGGGCCAGCAGCCAGCCGCTCCCGCTGATCAGCACGGCCGCCAGCACCACCGTCGACAGCACCGCCCCGAACCTCGGACCGCGTACGTCAATCCTCTCGACACTCATGCCCCCACCCTCCCGCAGACCGGACCGTTCGCGGCACCGGGAATTCTTTCGGTCTGGTGAACGCTGCATCCCACGATGACTGGACTCATGGTGTGCATCGCGGTACTCGCGGCGGCGAGCGCCTTCGGCGTGTGGCACCGGCGCCGCAATGGGAGGCTGACGGTGCGAAAGCGGGACGAACGGGACGGGGTGCCGCGGCTCGGCGCCGCGGCGATCGGCCGGGAGCTGGGGGAGCGGGCCACCCTGCTGCAGTTCTCCAGCGCCTTCTGCCAGCCCTGCCGTGCCACCCGCCGCACGCTCGCCGAGGTCGCCGAGATGGTCGAGGGGGTGGCCCATGTGGAGATCGACGCCGAGGCCCGTCTCGACCTCGTACGGGAGCTGAACGTGCTGCGGACCCCCACCGTTCTGGTCCTCGACGCGGACGGCGCGATCGTGCGCCGCGCCTCGGGGCAGCCCCGCAAGGCCGACGTGATAGCGGCGCTGGGAGAGGCCGTCCGTGATTGATCTCCCAGATGCCGGGCGGCCCTTGACGCTCTGGGTCACCCGTCGTCACTCTGACGTGATGCGGCCAGGAACCCTTCTCTACGGACGCGCCCACGTCGACCTTCTGCGGACTGCCAGCGCCCGCTGTCCGGGCGTGTGAGCGACGACGACACCTCCGCCGTCGGTGGCCGCGCGGTTGCCGGCGGCTCCGCCCGGGCCCGTACACCACAGCAGAAGGACAACTCCATGACGGCCTCGCCCGATCTCGGCACGCCTCGCGCCGCCTCCCCCGAACTCCTGCGCTCCGTCTTCCGGCAGCACGCCGCCGGTGTCGCGGTGATCACCGCACGGGGCTCCGGCCCGGTCGGCTTCACCGCCACCTCCCTGACCTCCGTCGCCGCCGATCCGCCACTGCTGTCGTTCGGCATCGGCACCGGCGCCTCCAGCTGGCCGGCCGTCTCCGAGGCCGCGCACATAGGCGTCCACATACTCGGCGAGCACCAACAGGAGCTGGCCGCCACCTTCGCGAAAAGCGGCGCCGACCGCTTCGGCCCCGCCACCTCCTGGCGCACCGGCCCCGAAGGCGTGCCCCTGCTCGACGGTGTGCTGGCCTGGCTGGTGTGCGAGGTCGTGGCCCGTGTCCCGGCCGGCGACCACCGCATCGTGCTCGCCCGGCCCGTCGTCGGCGACCCCGCGGGGCCCGGCCGTCCGCTGCTGTACCACCAAGGTCGCTTCAACGCGCTGCGGGACTGACGGGTTCCCGTTCCGCTTCGTCGTCCCCCGATCAGGGCCGTTGGCAAGGTCACATTTCGACAGCCTTGATTCGGGGCACGAGACTGGATGTACTGGTGGGTAACATGACGGTCGGCGCGGGGATCCGCAACCAACCGGGAGCCGCCCCAACAGGCGCCTATGCTGCCAGCACAAGGCAGTTCTGAAGAGACGAAGCAGGTAGGAGAGCCGGCGTGAGCTTGAGGATCGTTGTCTGTGTGAAGTACGTGCCCGACGCCACCGGCGACCGGCACTTCGCCGAGGACCTGACCGTCGACCGTGACGACGTGGACGGTCTGCTCTCGGAGCTCGACGAGTACGCCGTCGAGCAGGCCCTGCAGATCAAGGAAGCCGCCGACGACGCGGAGATCACGGTCGTGACCGTCGGTCCCGAGGACGCCAACGACGCGCTGCGCAAGGCCCTGTCGATGGGCGCCGACAAGGCCGTCCACGTCGAGGACGACGACCTGCACGGCACCGACGCGCTCGGCACCTCGCTCGTGCTCGCCAAGGCCATCGAGAAGACCGGCTACGACCTGGTCGTCTGCGGTATGGCCTCCACCGACGGCACGATGGGTGTGCTGCCGGCGCTGCTCGCCGAGCGGCTGAACGTCCCTCAGGTCACCCAGCTCTCCGAGGTCTCCGTAGCCGACGGCAAGGTCACCGGCCGCCGGGACGGCGACTCCGCCAGCGAGCAGCTGGAGGCCGCGCTGCCGGCCGTCGTGTCCGTCACCGACCAGTCGGGTGAGGCGCGCTACCCCTCCTTCAAGGGCATCATGGCCGCCAAGAAGAAGCCGGTGGAGTCCCTGGACCTGGACGACCTGGGGATCGACGCGGACGAGGTCGGCCTGGAGGGCGCCTGGACCAAGGTCGAGGACGCGACCGAGCGCCCGGCGCGCACGGCGGGCACGATCGTCAAGGACGAGGGCGAGGGCGGCAAGCAGCTCGCCGAGTTCCTCGCGGGCCAGAAGTTCATCTGAGCCCGTCCGCACCTCAACCGCCCTCATTCTTCCCGCAGGAGAACAATCCCATGGCTGAAGTCCTTGTCTACGTCGACCACGTCGACGGTGCCGTCCGCAAGCCCACCCTCGAACTGCTCACCCTCGCCCGCCGCATCGGCGAGCCGGTGGCCGTTCACCTCGGCCCGAACGCCGAGGAGGCCGCCAAGGTCCTCGGCGAGCACGGCGCCGTGAAGGTGCTGGCCGCCGACGCCCCCGAGTTCACCGAGTACCTCGTCGCCCCCAAGGTCGACGCGCTGCAGGCCGCCTACGACGCGGTCTCCCCGGCCGCCGTGCTGCTGCCGTCCTCCGCGGAGGGCAAGGAGATCGGCGCCCGCCTCGCGGTCCGCATCGGCTCCGGCATCATCACCGACGCGGTCGACCTGGAGGCCGGCGACGAGGGCCCGGTGGCCACGCAGTCCGTCTTCGCGGCCTCGTACACCACCAAGTCCCGCGTCTCCAAGGGCACCCCGGTCATCACCGTCAAGCCCAACTCCGCCGCCCCGGAGGTCGCCCCGGCCGCCGGCACGGTCGAGCAGCTCGCGGTGACCGTCGCCGACTCCTCCAAGGGCACCAAGGTCGTCTCGCGCACCCCGCGCGAGTCGACCGGCCGCCCGGAGCTGACCGAGGCCGCGATCGTGGTCTCCGGTGGCCGCGGCGTCAACGGCGCCGAGAACTTCCCGGTCATCGAGGCGCTCGCCGACTCGCTCGGCGCGGCCGTCGGCGCCTCGCGCGCCGCGGTGGACGCCGGCTGGTACCCGCACACCAACCAGGTCGGCCAGACCGGTAAGTCGGTCTCGCCGCAGCTGTACATCGCGGCGGGCATCTCCGGCGCGATCCAGCACCGTGCCGGTATGCAGACCTCGAAGACCATCGTCGCCATCAACAAGGACGCCGAGGCGCCGATCTTCGAGCTGGTCGACTACGGCGTGGTCGGCGACCTGTTCGACGTCGTCCCGGCGCTCACCGAAGAGGTCAAGTCCCGCAAGGGCTGAGCCCGTCGGGCCGTCGGGCCCGCTTCGGCAACCGCACGAGGCCCCGTACGCGCGGTGCGTACGGGGCCTCGTGCTGCCGTGGTCCGGGCGGGGTCTCAGTCGCCGGTCGCGCCGTCGATCCGCTCGCGCAGCAGGTCCGCGTGGCCGTTGTGGCGCGCGTACTCCTCGATCATGTGGACGTAGATCCAGCGCAGGCTCAGCGTGCGACCGGGGCGCGCGGTGAAGGTCTCGTCCAGCCCGCGGTCGGCTACCGCCTTGTCGCAGGCCTCGATCTCGGCGCGGAGGGCGGCGAAGTCCGCCTCGGCGGCGGCCGGGTCCAGGTCGTCGAAGTCGGCGTCGGGGTTCTCTTCGGTGAAGTGGTGGTTGCCGATCCGTTCGCCGGCGAAGCGTATGCGGAACCACGAGCGTTCCACGTCCGTCATGTGGCGTACCAGGCCGAGCAGCGTGAGGCTGGACGGCGGGCTGCTCCGCTCGGCGAGCTGGTCGGCCGTGAGCCCGGTGCACTTGGCGAGCAGGGTGTCGCGGTGGAAGTCGAGCCAGCCCTGCAGCATCTCCCGCTCGCCGGCCACGGTCGGGAGTTCTCTGCGCTGGACGGAGGGTGCGATCCATGTCATGAGGGCGAGTCTGGTCGGCTCCGCCGGGGCGCGCCACGGATTTGTGGAAGGCGGTCGCGCGCCCGTGACCTGCGCCGCCTCGGAGGGGAGGGTGTTGACCTCGCCAACCGACACAGTTAACTTCGCTCTACGGATTGTTGATTCCGTTAAGCGGAAAACGCTCGTGCGGTGGCGCCGGGCGTAAGCACCGGGAGGGTATCGAATGGGGCAGCAGGAGACCGTGGCGACGAGCCTCGCGGACACCGTACGCGAGGGAATCGGAGCCGCCCTCGCCGAGGTGGACGCGGATCTGGCCCGGCGCTACCCCGGTGATCCCGGCACCCGCCAGCCGGTGCACACGGTCTACGTACCCGGCGACGTCTTCACCGCCGGCACCCTGCGCTCCTGGGGCGACCAGGCGCTCGCCGCCCTCGACGAGCACGCCCCCGACGCCGACGCGCTCGCCGCCGTCCTGGGCATCCCCGCAGAGCTCGCCGTCGACGTCCACGACCGCGTCCGGGCCAAGCTGACCCGTGAGCCCGTCGAGGACCTGCGGATCGACTTCGAGGACGGCTACGGCCCCCGCCCCGACGCCGAGGAGGACGAGGCCGCGGCCCGCGCCGCCGCCCTGGTCGCCGCCGCCTACCGCGACGGCACCGCGGCCCCCTACATGGGCATCCGGATGAAGTGCATGGAGGCCGCCGTCCGCGACCGCGGCATCCGCACCCTCGACATCTTCCTCACCGGCCTGATGGAGGCCGGCGGCCTGCCGGACGGCCTGGTCCTCACGCTCCCCAAGGTGACCTACGCCGAGCAGGTCACGGCCATGGTCCGGTTGCTGGAGGCCTTCGAGAAGGCGCGCGGCCTGGAGAGCGGCCGGATCGGCTTCGAGATCCAGATCGAGACCACCCAGTCCATCCTGGGCGCCGACGGCCGCGCCACCGTCGCCCGCATGATCGAGGCCGCCGAGGGGCGCGCCACCTCGCTGCACTACGGCACCTTCGACTACAGCGCCTCCTGCGGCGTCAGCGCCGCCCACCAGTCCCTCGACCACCCGGTGGCCGACCACGCCAAGGCCGTCATGCAGGTGGCCGCCGCGGGCACGGGGGTCCGGCTGTCCGACGGCTCGACGAACGTCCTGCCCGTGGGCCCCACCGCCCAGGTCCACGACGCCTGGCGGCTGCACCACGGCCTCGTCCGCCGCTCGCTGGCCCGCGCCTACTACCAGGGCTGGGACATGCACCCGGCCCATCTGCCGACCCGTTACGCGGCGGTCTACGCCTTCTACCGCGAGGGCCTCGAACAGGCCGCGGCCCGCCTCGCGGCCTACGTGGCCAAGGCCGGCGGCGACGTCATGGACGAGCCCGCCACCGCCAAGGCCCTCAGCGGCTACCTCCTGCGCGGCCTGGACTGCGGCGCGGTCGACCTCTCCGAGGTCGCCCGCCTGACGGGGCTGACGCGGGCGGACCTTGATGGGCTGGCTGGTCGCCGGTAGCTGCGCTTGGCCTGCCTCCCACGTTTTTGGCTTTCCCGCCGTGGTGGTTTTTCGCCGTTGCGCCTGGCGGCGGGCCCCTCCGCTGCGCTTTGCTGCGGCCGACTTATTCGGCTTTCGCACCGTTTCGCCTGCGGCGGGCGGTTGTTTGTCGGGTGCGGTGACAGCCCTACGGACTCCGTCCTGCGGTCTGTCCCCTCCCGTGGGTGGATGGGAAGGAGGCCGGTGGGGGCGGGCCCCATCCGTCGACTACCGGCACATGAACGCCGACGTTCAGCCCCACCGGTCTCCTCCCCTCCCACTCACGGGAGGGGGCGGACCGCAGGACGAAGTCCGGAGGGCCGCACCCGCTGCCGAAAACGCCCCGCGCAGCGGCACCCAGCCCGCCGCTGGGGGTACCTCCCACGCCCTTAAGGCGGTGGGGGAGCAACGGCGACAAACCACCACGGCGGGAAAGCCGAAAACGTGGGAAGCGGACCCTACCCGCTTGGGGGGAGCTCCCCCGACCCCCGAGCGATCAGTCGCGTCGGGATTTCCTCGCGTCGTGGGGGGTCCGCGATGCCGTCCAGGCGGCGGAAGAGCAGACCGGCGGCCGTACGGCCCATGAGGGCCGGATCCTGGGCGACGACCGTGATCGCGGGCCGGACGAGATCGGCCAGCTCGAAGTCGTCGAAGCCGACCAGCGCGACCGGACGCGGGCGTTCGCCCAGGACGCGCACGGCGGTGACCGTGACGCGGTTGTTGCCCGCGAAGAGGGCCGTGACCGGCTGCGCCGCGTCCAGCATGGCGGCCGCGGCGGAGCGTACGCGGTCGGGTGCGGTGGAGCCCAGTGACACCCACGCCTCGTCGACGGGCAGGCCGGCGGCGGCCATTGCCGCGCGGTAGCCGCGCAGCCGCTCCTTCGCGGTGTGGATCCGCGGCTGGTCGCCGATGAAGCCGATCCGGCGGTGGCCGTGCGCGATCAGATGGGCCACCGCGTCCCGGGCGCCGCCGAAGTTGTCGGAGAGCACCGCGTCGGCGTCGATCCGGCCGGCCGGGCGGTCCACGAACACGGTGGCTATGCCGGCCGTGATCTCCGGCTCCAGATAGCGGTGGTCGTCACCGGCCGGAATGACGACGAGCCCGTCCACCCGCCGTGCGCACAGCGCCAGTACCAACTCCTGCTCCCGGGCCGGGTCCTCGGCGCTGGAGCCGTTGATCAGCAGGGCGCCGTGGCCGCGGGCGACCTCCTCGACGGCGCGGCTGAGCGGGCCGTAGAAGGGGTCGGCGAGATCCTCCAGTACGAGACCGATGCTGGCCGTACGGCCCTTGCGCAGGATCCGGGCGGAGTCGTTGCGGCGGAAGCCGAGGGCGGTGATGGCTTCCTGGACCCGGCGTTCGGTGTCCGGGGTGACGCCTGGTTCGCCGTTGACCACGCGGGATACCGTCTTGAGGCCGACCCCGGCGCGCGCCGCGACATCCTTCATCGTGGGCCGGGTGCCATAGCGGCGGGACGTGCCCCGCGCGGTGTCGGTCACGGTGTGCGGTCCTGATTCTGTCGGCGGCCTGGTGTGGCGTCGAGCATAGCCTCTAGACAACGTTGTCAATCGAGGGGAGACTATCGTTCGCACGCCGGGCCGGTACGCCCGGCCCCCGGGCCCACCAGGAGATTCCACACCGATGCAGACGGACCTCAGCGCAGCGTTGGACATTGGCGGCACGAAGATCGCCGGCGCTCTGGTGGACGCACACGGCAGACTGCTCGTACGGGCCAACCGGCCCACGCCCGCCGGTGGTGACGGGGCGACGGTGATGCGCGCGGTGGCCGAGGTGGTCCGGGAGCTGGCCGCGGCGCCGGATTGGGCGCGGGTGGCGGCGGTCGGCATCGGCAGCGCGGGACCGGTCGACGCCCACGCCGGTACGGTCAGTCCGGTCAACATCCCCGGATGGCGCGGCTTTCCGCTGGTCGCCGGAGTGCGGGCGCTCGTCGGGGAGCGCCCCGTCTCGCTGGTCGGCGACGGCGTCGCGATGACCGCGGCCGAGCACTGGCTGGGCGCCGCCCGCGGGCACGCCAACGCGCTGTGCATGGTGGTCTCCACCGGGGTCGGCGGCGGGCTCGTCCTCAACGGCCGGCTCCACCCGGGCCCTACGGGCAACGCCGGGCACATCGGCCACATCAGTGTCGACCTCGACGGCGACCCCTGTCCGTGCGGGGCCCGCGGCTGCGTCGAACGGATCGCCAGCGGCCCGCACATCGCCCGCCGGGCGCTGGCCGACGGCTGGCGGCCGGGCCCCGACGGCGACACCAGCGCCGCCGCCGTCGCCGCTTCCGCGCGCGCCGGCGACCGGATCGCGGTGCGCTCCTTCGAACGGGCCGCCCGGGCGCTGGCGGCCGGGATAGCCGCCACCGCCACCCTCGTCGAGATCGATATCGCGGTGATCGGCGGGGGTGTGGCCGGTGCGGGAGATGTCCTGTTCGCCCCGCTGCGCTCGGCCCTGCGCGACTACGCGACGCTGTCGTTCGTGCAGGACCTGACGGTCGTACCGGCTCAAATGGGGACGGATGCCGGGCTGGTGGGAGCCGCCGCGGCCGCCGCGCAACAGTCCCGTCTCGATGCGTTCGCCCCCACCCCCTGACGACACCACAGGCCCCCGCGCGCCCCTTAGTCTGTTGCCGATCGCGAGCTACGACGCCGTACGGGCGATGTGCACGGCGTACGCGCAACGACACGGGTATCGAGGGGATCTGCGACGGTGACACCGGGGGAGCGCGAGCAGCGCGAGGTGGACGAGACGCGTGCGGCGGACGGCGCGAGCGGATCCGGGGAGGCGGGCGGCGCGGGCGACGGCGCGCCCGTCGCGGCCGCCGCGAGCGGGCCCCGGCGCGGCCAGGACGCCGATCTGACCGGGCGGGTGCTCGGCGGCCGGTACCGAGTGACCGGACGGATCGGGCGCGGCGGCATGGGCGTGGTCTGCCGCGCGGTCGACGAGGTGCTGGGCCGCGAGGTCGCGGTCAAGGTCCTGCGCGCCTACACCGACGCCTCCGCGCCCGAGCTGGCCGATCTGCGGATCCGTATGCAGCGCGAGGCGCGGGCCGCGGCCCGTATCCGGCACTCCGGCGTGGTCACCGTCCACGACGTCATCGACGAGGACGGCCGGCCGGTCATCGTCATGGAGCTGGTGGACGGGCCTTCGCTGGACGACGCCCTGGAGCAGCGCGGCACCTTCGACCCCCGGGAGATCGCCCGGATCGGCGCCCAGGTGATGGACGCGCTGGACGCCGCCCATCAGGCGGGTGTGCTGCACCGCGATGTGAAGCCGGGCAATGTGCTGCTGGACGGATGGGGGCACCTCCCAGGCCGTTCAGGCACTGGGGGAGGGCGGGTGGTGCTCACCGACTTCGGCATCGCCAGCATCGAGGCCCCCGGCGACGGCGCGACCACCAACATCACCCGCAGCGGTGAACTGGTCGGCTCGCTCGACTATCTGCCGCCCGAGCGGGCGCAGGGCCAGGACCCCACCCCGGCCTCGGACATCTGGTCGCTGGGCATGACGCTGTACGCGGCCGTCGAGGGCGGCGGCGCGCCCTTCCGCCGTACGTCGGTGTGGTCGACGCTCACCGCGATCGTCACCGAGGCGCTGCCCGAGCCCCGGCGGGCCGGCCCGCTCACCCCCGTACTCCATGCACTGATGGCCAAGAACCCGGCCGACCGGCCGTCCGCCGCGCAGGCCCGGAGCCTGCTGCAGGAGGTGGCGGAGGGCCGCGAGCCCGCGGTCGGACCGGTCCCCGGTGCGCCGCATCTGCCCACGGCGACGGATCTGCGGCCGGTGGCCCCGCCACCGGCGCCGCAGGAGCCCGGCCCGCAGGGCGCGCCCGCCGGACCGGACCGCGCCGAGGGGCCGCCGGCCAGTTGGCTGTCGGGACCGGGGGCGCAGGTCGCCCCGGTGACACAGCCCACGCCCGCGCCGGTGCCGCCCGCGCCGCAGGAGCCCGGCCCGCAGGGCCCGTCCGCCGTGCCGGGCCCGCAGACACCGGGCTTCTCGTACCCCACCCCCGGCCCCGCCGCCGATCCGCCCGGTGTGGTGGCCGGCCCGCCCGTCGGCAGTACGGGCGCCCACCCTTATCCGGGCAGCCCGTCCGAGCGGGACACCGAGCGGCTGCCCGCCCGCGGCCGCCGCCGTGTCGCGCTGGCCGTGGCGGCGGTGCTCGCCGTCCTGGCGGCCGGTGGCGGAGTGACATATGCGCTGGTGGGCGGGGAGAAGGGCGAGAAGGTCGCGGAGGGCGGACGGCCGTCGGCGCAGCGGCCCGGGGCGCCCGGCGGTCCGGACACGCCGAGCCCGGCCACCGGCAAGGACGACGCCAAGGGCAAGGACAAGGACGAGAACGCGGGGAAGGGGAAGGACGGCGGGCGGAGCGCGTCGCCGTCCGCCTCGGACGGTCCCGCGGACGGCGACGCCTCCCACAAGCCCGAGCCCGGTGGCGCGGGCGGGGGTTCGGGCGAGCAGACCGGCGGTGCGGACGGCGGCCAGGGCGGAACCGACGGCGGCGGCTCGGGCGGTTCGGACGGCGGCGCGTCCGGGGGGTCCGGGGGCGGCACCAGCACGACCGGCGGCAGCGGTGGCGGTGACCCGACGCCGTCGACGTCGTGCGTGTCGATCGGCGGCGGCAAGACCAACTGCGACGTCTGGCGGACCGCGAACTCCTACACCGCCTCCTTCCAGCAGGTCGGCACCCTGAACATGGGCACCAACTACTTCTACTGCCAGGCGAATCTGGGCCGCCGCGAGACGTACGGGGAGTGGACGAACGTCTGGTGGGCCAAGACCGATGACGACAGCGGCAATTCCGGGGTCTATGTGAGCGTCGTCTACCTCAAGGGCGGCGCGAACGACCAGCCCATCCCCGGGCTGCCCACCTGCTGACCACCGGGTCCGCGGACCGGATGCCGGGCGGGCCCGTGGCACCCGCCCGGCGGCCGTCCGCCCGGCTCGTCCGTCAGCAGCTGAACCGGGCGTCGCCCCAGTCGGCGTGGTCGTAGTCGATCCCGTCCCCGCCGTCGGTCACGACGAGCCGGACCGACTCGGCTCCGGCGATCTGGGCGCTGAGGGCGTGCGCGGCGTCCGTGCCGGTGACGGTGCCGCTGGCGGCGACCCGCCGGCCGTCGGCCCACACCTCGAAGCCGGCCGAGCCGTGGTCGCCGGACTCGTCGTCGATGCCGACCCGGGCGCGGAAGGCGGAGCACCGGCCGCCGGTGTAGAAGCCGACCTCGGAGGCCGCGTGCACGCCGAGGCCCTTGGCGAAGCGGGTGCCGCCGATGCCGATCGGCCGGCCGTCCCCGGCGTCGCGCTCCCCGACGCTGGTGTTCCGCTCGACCGGGCCCCAGCCGTTGGCGGCACTCAGCCAGGGGAGTTCGGAGGCGTACGCGGTGCCGGACGGCGGCGGCACCACGACATGGGCGGTGCCGGGCAGGGTGGTGGTGACCCGCTCGCCGTCCGGTGAGCGGTAGTCGGCGGTGAGCGGCAGCGGGTAGGCGCCCGGTGCGGCGCCGGCCGGCGCGGTGATCCGCCAGCTGGTGGTGAGCGTCCTGCCGCCGGGCAGCGCGCGGGCCGTCGCGGGCGAGGTGGGCTCGGCCCGCCACCCGCGCGGGGCCCTGAGGGTCACGGTGAGGTTCCTGGCGGGGGTGCCGCCGAGGTTGCGGACGGTGGAGCTCAGACCGGCCGCGGTGCCGGCCTCGACCAGCGGTGTGCGGTCGGTGCCGGTCTCGACGGCCGGCGGGTGGTCGGCCCAGTGCTCGTCGGCCGCGATCCGGTAGACGGTGGTGCCGTGGGCCGGCACGGTCGCGGAGACGGTGCCCGTGGTGTGGGTGTCGCGGTGCTGCCACAGGTCGCGCAGCCGGTAGCCGGCGGCCTGGGGGAGGCCCGCGTCCCGGGCGGTGGTGGTGATCCGCCGCGGCTGATCGGTCTCGTTGAACAGCGCCACCGCGCGCTCGCCGCCCGCCAGTTCCTTCACCAGTGTCCAGCGGCCGGACTCGGACGTCAGCACGGTGGCCTGCTTGCCCAGCGGGTCCTGGTCGAGCGCGATGATGTCCTTGTTCGCCAGGATCTCGAAGGTCTCCGGGGACGCCTTGCGCAGATCGGAGCCGATCAGCAGCGGCGCGGACATCATCGACCACAGGGAGAAGTGGCTGCGGTACTCGGTGTCCGTCATCCCGCCGTTGCCGACCTCCAGCATGTCCGGGTCGTTCCAGTGCCCGGGACCGGCGGACGGCGCCAGCGGCAGGTTCCGCTTGGCGATGTCCAGCATGCTCGACCAGGAGTCGCTGATGTCGCCGGTGGTGCGCCACAGATGTCCTACGTCCGACGCCCACTCCCAGGGCTTGTTCTCGCCCCATTCGCAGATGCTGTAGACGATGGGCCGGCCGGTGGCCTTCAGCGCGTCCCGCATGGTGCGGTACCGCTGCCTGGCGTCCACGCCCTGGTTATTGCAGTTGTCGTACTTGAGGTAGTCCACGCCCCAGTCGGCGAACTGCTGCGCGTCGGACGTCTCATGCCCCAGCCCGCCGGGGAATCCGGCCTCGTTGCAGGTCTTGGTACCGGCGCTGGTGTAGATGCCGAACTTCAGGCCCTTGGCGTGCACGTAGTCGGCAACCGCCTTGATGCCGTGCGGAAAGCGCTTCGGATCCGGTACGAGCCGGCCGTCCGCGTCGCGCTCGGGCAGCGCCCAGCAGTCGTCGAGGTTGACGTACTGATAGCCGGCGTCCTTGAGGCCCTTGGTGAGGAAGAGGTCGGCGATGCCCTTGACCATGTCCTCGTCGAACTCCGCGCGGCAGTGCGTGGAGTTCCAGTTGTTGAAGCCCATCGGGGGCGTCTTGGCCAGCCCGTCGGGGAGCCGGGGTGCGGGGGCGGCGCGGGAGGCGTCGGCGGGGGCCGGGCCGGCGGGTGTACGGGCCGCGGCGGGCAGGGCGGTCACCCCTGCGGCGCAGAGCAGCGCGGCGGACAGTGCTCCGACGATTCTTCGCCGTCCTCGCCGGTGGATGGTGCGGATATGAACGCGCATGGGTCGCGTCCTCCGTCTTCGCGAGAGATGTGGTGGAAGCGTGTACCTGTCACTGGCGAGTGATTACGGTAGGCCTTGTTGGAGTCTGTTGGAAGAGGGGTGCGGGTGGTTCCTTCTTCGCCTGCCAAAACCCTTGGCTGGCGCGGCTGTTCGGAGTGGAGCTCCCGCGCTCGCGTTCGGTTCTGTTTGTTTTCACTCGTCGAAGGCGGGAGCATGTCCCGGTCGGCGTTCAGAGGCCCAACTGCCCACGGGGAAGAGGCGGGACGTCGGATGTCCCGCCGGACGCTGCGACCGCGCGGTGCGCCGCCGTCATATGCGGCCTGCTGTCCGCCGACGGGGTGCGGGCACCCGCTGTGCGGGTGAGGGTTTCGGTACAGGAGGGGCTGGGGAGCGCTTGTTTGCCGGGGCGTCGCGGCGGGGGATACGAGACCGGCATCCTCCTCACGACGTATGTCTCCACCGGCGCGTCCATGGGTACGCGAAGTCTCCCTGGCCGGGCAGGTGGTCGCATGCACAACGTTCCCGGCCGCCTGTGCGGCCCGTGGTCCCGAGCGTTTCCGTGGCAGGGTGTTGCGGGCAACTCACCTGGGTCTAGGGAAGAGGGGAAACCGTGATCGTCTGGCTGAACGGCACGTTCGGTGCGGGCAAGACCACTGCGGCTCATGAACTGCTCGACCTGCTTCCCGGAAGCACGCTCTACGACCCCGAACTCCTCGGCAGCGGGCTGCGGTTGATGCTGCCGGCCAAGCGGTTCGAGGAGGTCGACGACTACCAGGACCTGCCGGCCTGGCGGCGGATGGTCGCGGACACCGCCGCCGCGCTGCTCACCGAGGTGCCGGGCCCGCTGGTGACGCCGATGACGCTGCTGCGCCAGGAGTACCGCGACGAGATCTTCGGCTCCCTCGCCGCCCGCCGGATACCCGTGCGGCATGTTCTGCTGCATGCGGAGGAAACGATCCTGCGGGCGCGGATAGCGCACCGCGAGGAGACGCCGGGCGACGACGGGGCCAACGCCTCGATCCGCCGCTGGAGCCTGGCGCACCTGGAGCCGTACGCCGAGGCGCTGCCGTGGCTCACGGATGACGCGCATGTCGTCGACACCACCCGGCTCACGCCCCGGCAGACCGCCGAGCGGGTCGCCGAGGCCGTCCGCGCCGGCGCCGGCGCCTGCGACATCGTGCAGACACCCGAACCGACCGCCGAGACGCTCGCGGCCGGCGTCCTGCTCTTCGACGACCAGGACCGGGTGCTGCTGGTCGACCCCACCTACAAGGCCGGCTGGGAGTTCCCCGGCGGCGTCGTGGAGCGCGGCGAGGCGCCGGCCCACGCCGGTGTACGCGAGGTCGCCGAGGAACTGGGCATCGAACTGCCGCACCCGCCCCGGCTGCTGGTGCTGGACTGGGAGGCCCCCAAACCGCCCGGCTTCGGCGGCCTGCGCCTGCTCTACGACGGCGGCACCCTGACCGAGGAGCGGATCGGCAAGCTGCTGCTGCCCGGCGCCGAACTGCGCGACTGGCGCTTCGTCACCGAGGCCGAGGCCGAGCAACTGCTGCCCCCGGTGCGCTGGAACCGCCTGCGCTGGGCACTGCGCGCCCGGGAACGGGGCTGTCCGCTCCACCTGGAGGCCGGCGTCCCCGTCGGCTGACGCGCCGGCCGGGGAGGGGCGCCGCGCCCGGAGGGATTCCGGCCGCGGCGCCCGGTCCGCTTCTCGCACACCTCAGGAGCCGGCCCTCAGCCGTCCGCTGTACGGGAGGTCAGGCCCGGCTGTCCGCGTACCGCTGCAGGAACAGCGCCTCCCCCAGCGAGAGCCGCTCCAGCTCCTCGGGCGAGACGCTCTCGTTGACCGCGTGGATCTGCGCCTCGGGCTCGCTCAGGCCGATCAGCAGGATCTCCGCGTCCGGGTAGAGCCCGGCCAGGGTGTTGCACAGCGGGATCGAGCCGCCCATACCGGACGTCTGCATCTCCTCGCCGTCGTAGGCCTCCCGCAGCGCCGCCGCCATCGACGCATACGCCGGGCTGCCGGTGTCCGCGCGGAACGGCTGCCCCTGCCCGATCTGCTCGACCGAGACCCGCGCGCCCCACGGCGCGGCGCCCTCCAGATGCGCGGCCAGCAGCTTCGTCGCCGCCGCGGCGTCCGTGCCCGGCGGCACCCGCAGACTCACCAGCGCCCGGGCGCCCGCCTGTACGGACGGGGTGGCGCCGACGACCGGCGGGCAGTCGATGCCCAGCACCGTGACGGCCGGCCGGGCCCAGATCCGGTCCGCGACCGTGCCGCTCCCGATCAGCTCGACGCCGTCCAGCACCCTGGCGTCCTTGCGGAAGTCCTCCTCCGGGTACTGCAGTCCCTCCCACGCGGCGTCCGAGGCCAGCCCCTGCACCGTCGTCGAGCCGTCCTCCGCGCGCAGCGAGTCCAGGATCCGGATCAGCGCCGCCAGCGCGTCGGGGGCCGCGCCGCCGAACTGGCCGGAGTGCAGATTGCCCTCCAGGGTGTCGACCTGGACGCGTACCAGCGTCATCCCGCGCAGCGTCGCGGTCACCGTCGGCAGCCCGACCCGGAAGTTGCCGGCGTCACCGATGACGATGGCGTCGGCGGCCAGCAGCTCCGGGTGCGCCTCGGCGTACCGCTCCAGACCGCCGGTGCCCTGCTCCTCCGAACCCTCCACGATCACCTTGACGTTGACCGGGACGCCGCCGTGCTCCTTCAGCGCGCGCAGCGCCGTCAGATGCATGACCAGGCCGCCCTTGCAGTCCGCCGCGCCGCGCCCGTACCAGCGGCCGTCGCGCTCGGTCAGCTCGAACGGCGGGGAGAGCCAGGCGGCCTCGTCCAGCGGCGGCTGCACGTCGTAGTGCGCGTACAGCAGCACCGTCGGGGCGCCGGCCGGGCCGGGCAGGAAGCCGTACACGGAACGGGTGCCGTCCGGGGTGTCCAGCAGCGCCACGTCCTGGAACCCGTCCGCCCGCAGCGCGCCGGCGACCCAGTCGGCGGCCGCCTCGCACTCGCTCGGGGGGAACTGGTCCGGATCGGCGACCGACTTGAAGGCCACCAACTCGGCCAGCTCGGTCCTGGCGCGGGGCTGCAGCGCGGCGACGGTCTGCGCGAGCGGGCTGTCAGACATGGAACGCTCCTTGTGGGCGCGGCGTTGTCGGTACGGGCCGTCCGGGCCTCGTGAGCCGGACGGGCCGGATGTACGGGCATGGGTGCCACCGATCTTCCCACAGGGCCTTCGCGCGAAGAGCGGCCCGTAGGATGCGGGCGGTACGCGCAGCCAGGCATCGAACGGGAGCAGAAGCACAGGTGAGCAGCGAGCGGGCAGCGGAGGACAACCAGCAGGTGTGGGACGTCGTGGTGGTGGGCGCGGGGCCGGCGGGCGCCTCGGCCGCGCATGCCGCGGCCTGTACGGGACGCCGGGTGCTGCTCCTGGAGAAGGCACCACTGCCCCGCTACAAGACCTGCGGCGGCGGCATCATCGGCCCCTCGCGGGACTCCCTCCCGCCCGGCTTCGAACTGCCGCTGCGCGACCGGGTGCATGCGGTGACGTTCTCGCTGAACGGGCGGCTCACCCGCACCCGCCGCTCCAAGAACATGCTGTTCGGCCTGATCAACCGGCCCGAGTTCGACGCCCGGCTGGTGGAGTCGGCCAAGGACGCGGGCGCGACGGTCCGTACCGGCGTCACGGTCTCGCGGGTCGAGCAGCACGGGGCCGAGGTGCCCGACCGGCGCACCGTCGCGGTGGTGCTGGGCGACGGAGAGGTGGTGCTGGCGCGGGCGGTGGTCGGCGCGGACGGCAGCGCGGGCCGGATAGGGGCCCACGTCGGGGTCAAGCTCGACCAGGTCGACCTGGGGCTGGAGGCGGAGATCCCGGTGCCCGAGCCGGTCGCCGAGGACTGGGCGGGCCGGGTGCTCATCGACTGGGGCCCGATCCCGGGCAGCTACGGCTGGGTCTTCCCCAAGGGCGACACCCTCACCGTCGGCGTCATCTCCGCCCGCGGCGAGGGCGCGGCGACCAAGCGCTATCTGGACGACTTCATCGGCCGGCTGGGCCTGGCCGGCTTCGAACCGAGCATCTCGTCCGGGCATCTGACGCGCTGCCGCGCCGACGACTCGCCGCTGTCCCGCGGCCGGGTGCTGGTGTGCGGCGACGCGGCCGGGCTGCTGGAGCCGTGGACGCGGGAGGGCATCTCCTTCGCGCTGCGCTCTGGCCGGCTCGCGGGGGAGTGGGCGGTGCGCGTCTCCGAGGCGCACGACGCGGTCGACGCCCGCCGTCAGGCCCTCAACTACGCCTTCGCGATCAAGGCGGGCCTCGGTGTGGAGATGGGCGTGGGCCGGCGGCTGCTCACGGTCTTCTCCCGCCGCCCCGGGCTGGTGCACGCCGCGGTCACGAGCTTCCGGCCGGCCTGGCACGCCTTCGCCAAGATCACCCGTGGTACGACCACGCTCGCCGAGATCGTGCGCACCCACTCGGTGGCGCGACGGGCGCTGGAGTCCCTGGACCGGCGCTGAGGGTCCGGGCGGTGCGGTGACCGGCAGCCGGCGGCCGCGCCCCGCTCCCGTACTCCCGCGGGAGTACGCCGGATCACCGCGCCCGGCTGACGCCGCCGCGTCCCGTCGCGGTCTAGCGTGACGGCATGGAGAACACACGGCCGCCGTGGGCGCGGCGCTGCCTCGGCCCGGTGTGGGAGCGGTGGCTGTCGGTCCCGTCCGACACCCCGCGCGGCCGGTGGGCCGCCCGGCTGCCCTGGCTCTCGACGCTCGCGGTGACGGTCGTGGTCATGGTCGGCTCGGGCTTCGCCGGGCGCGGTCAGCCGGACCGCGTCGCGCTGGACCCCTTCGGCCGCGCCCTCCTGGCCGTCAGCGCGGCCCAGCTGCTCTTCCGGCACCGCTGTCCGCGCACCGTCGCGCTCGGCACCGCCGCGACCAGCGCCGCCTACCTCGCGGCCGGCTATCCCTACGGACCGGTCTTCCTCCCCCTCGCCCTGGGCGCGTTCGCGGCGATCGTCGCCGGGCACCGCAAGGTCGCCTGGTGCGCGCTGGGCGGGGTGTGGGTCACCCATCTCCTGGTCGCGCACTGGCTCTACCGCGTGCTGCCGCCCCCGCACGACGGGCCCGCCCCCTGGGGCCAGGAACTGTTCGTGACCGCCTGGGCGGTGGCGGTGGTGGCGCTCTCCGAACTCGTGCGGGTGCGCCGCCAGCAGATCGCCGAGGCGCGTGCCGAGCGGGCCGCGGCCGAACGCCGCCGGGCCGACGAGGAGCGGCTGCGGATCGCCCGCGAGCTGCACGACGTCCTCGCGCACAGCATCTCCGTCATCAACGTCCAGGCGGGCGTGGGGCTGGCGCTGCTGGACAGCGACCCGGAGCAGGCGCGTACGGCGCTGACCACCATCAAGGCCGCGAGCAAGGAGGCGCTCGGCGAGGTCCGCCAGGTCCTCGACGCGCTGCGCACCCCGGGTGACGCCCCGCGTGCGCCCGCCCCGGGCCTGGACCGGCTGCCCGAACTCACCGCACAGGCCGAGCGCGCCGGCCTGACGGTGCACCTCACCACCGAGGGCACCCCCGCCGTCCTTACGCCCGGCACCGACCTCGCCGCCTTCCGCATCGTCCAGGAAGCCCTCACCAACACCGTGCGCCACTCCGGTTCGCGTACCGCGCGGGTGCTGCTCCACCACGCTCCCGGGGCACTGGAGATCCGGGTCGACGACGACGGCCCGGCCACCGGCGGCCCGCACCCGGCCGGCGGCGGCAACGGCCTGGTCGGGATGCGGGAGCGGGCCGCGGCGCTGGGCGGCACCGTCGAGGCGGGCCCGCGCCCGGACGGCGGCTTCCGCGTCCTCGCCCGCATCCCGCTGGGGAAGGGGAAGCCGACCGGCAGGGGTCAAGCCCCGGACACGGATACGGTGAACCGGACCGCCGCCACCGAGGAGGAGTCGTGATCCGGGTACTGCTCGCCGACGACCAACTGCTGGTCCGGGCCGGTTTCAAGGTCCTGCTGGACGCGCAGCCGGACATCGAGGTGGTCGCCGAGGCCGGGGACGGGCAGCAGGCGGTCGAAGCGGTGCGCGCGCACCGCCCGGACGTCGCCTTGATGGACATCCGCATGCCGGTGCTCGACGGCCTGGTCGCCACCCGCCGGATCACCGAGGACCCGCGACTGCCCGACGTGAAGGTCGTCATGCTGACCACCTTCGAGCTGGACGAGTACGTCTTCGAGGCGATCCGCTCCGGGGCCTCCGGCTTCCTGGTCAAGGACACCGAGCCGGAAGAGCTCGTACGGGCCGTGCGGGCGGTCGTCGCCGGCGACGCGCTGCTCTCGCCCGGCGTCACCCGCCGTCTGATCGCCGAGTTCGCGGCCCGCTCCAAGGAACCCGCCGCGGCCGGCGCCCTGTCCGCACTCACCGACCGGGAGCGCGAGGTGATGGCCCTGGTCGGCATCGGCCTGACCAACGAGGAGATCGCCCGCCGTCTGGTCGTCAGCCCGCTCACCGCGAAGACGCACGTCAGCCGCACCATGATCAAACTGGGCGCCCGCGACCGCGCCCAACTCGTCGTCCTGGCCTATGAGTCGGGGCTGGTCCGACCGGGCTGGCTGGGCTGACCCGGCTGGCTGGACTGACCCCACGCGAGGTCTCCGACACCGGGGCGGGCACCCGGCCGCCCCGACCGGTGCCGCGGCCGTCCCGACCGGTGCCGCGGCCGCCGCGGCACCGGGTCGGTGAACAGTGCCCCCGCCTCAAACGCCCCCGTGCTCCCGCCAGAGCTCGACGAGGGCCTTGTCGCCGGTGATCGTCAGGGTGTCCCCGGGGAGGCGGTTCCACAGGGTCAGGTACAGCTCCTCGGCCGGGCCCTCGATGGTGCAGTCGGCGGGCTGCGCGGGCTGCGGTCCGTCCGCGACCGCGTCGGCCGGGGTACGCACCACGCGCGGGCGCGCCTCGGAGAGGTGGACGGTCCAGTCGGCGCCGGGGGCGTCGCCGGCGCGCACCCGCAGCGTCCGCGGAAGGTCCGTACGGAGCCGGCTGCGGTCGAGGGAGTGAACGCCCGTCAGGAGTTCGTCGACGCCGTCGGCGGCGAAGGCGGCGGGGAGGGGGGTGAGGGCGGCGCCGAGCGCCTGCTGGGCGTCGACGCGGTGCACCGACGTCTCGTGTGCCTGGCGGCGGGCCCAGAACGCGAGCGGGGACGCCGCGGGCCACATCGACCAGGCCGCCAGGTCCCGCGGGGCGTTGTGCAGGGCGAGGACGAGGTGGTGGTGGCCCTCGCGCAGCCAGCCCACCAGTTCGTCGTCGGACAGCTCCGGCGCCTCGGCGGGACGGCCGGGCTGCTGCACTCCCTGCGTCACGATCTGCGCCGCCCAGCGGTGGACCCGCCCGACGTGGCGGACCAGATCCCGCATCCGCCAGTCGGGACACGCCGGGATCGAGGCGTCCGGCCCGGCCTCCTCGGCGGCGTCGGCGAGCAGGCCCCCGTCCAGTCGGAGCGTTTCGACGAACTCAGTGATCTCCATGCCCCGAGTGTGCCAGCCGCCACTGACAGCCGACCTTCGCGGGGCGGGGCGCCCCGCCCGGGGGCCCGGGGCTCAGGGCCTGTCCGACCCCGCCCCTCGGACACCCCCTAGGGGCGACCGGTGTGGTGCGCGCCGCGGGTCGCATACGCGATCGCGGCCGCCACCGCGGCGAGCAGGGCGAGTGTCGTCAGCGCGACGGGCAGGGTGAACGCCTCGGCGAGGAACCCGATGGCGGGCGGGCCGAGCAGCATCCCGCCGTAGCCGACCGTGGACGCCACGGCGACGCCGTCCGCCCCGCCGGCCTCGCCGGCCCGGGCGATGGCGATCGGGAAGATGTTGGCGAGCCCGAGACCCGCGACGGCGAAGCCGAGGCACGCCGACCAGGCGGTGGGGGCGAGCGCGCCGAGCAGCAGGCCCGCGGTCGCCGTCGTCCCGCCCGCGATCAGCGACCGGGCGGCACCGAAGCGCTGCACCATCGCGGTCCCGGACAGCCGTCCGACGGTCATCGCCAGCGCGAACACCGCGTATCCGGCGGCGGCCGTACCCGGACCGGCGGCCAGATCCTGCGAGAGGTGCAACGCGCCCCAGTCGGCCATCGCCCCCTCGCCGTACGCGGTGCACAGGGCGATCAGACCGAAGACGAGGACCAGGCGGCCCGGACGGCGCCCCCGGTCCGCGCGGGTGGCCCCGGCGCGGTCCGCTGCCGCCGGCATCCGCTCGGGCACGACGGGAGCGGGGTGCCGGTGCAGCGAGCGCCCCGCAACGGCCGTCGCCAGCAGGCCGATCGCGGCGAGCAGCGACAGATGGACGAGGGGGGAGAGGTGGCCCGCGAGCAGCCCGCCGAGCCCGGCGCCCAGCATGCCGCCGAGGCTGAAGGCGGCGTGGAAGCTCGGCATCACCGGGCGCCGCAGGGCGGCGATCAGGTCGACGGCGGCGCTGTTCATCGCGACGTTGAGGGAGCCGTAGGCGGCGCCGAAGACCAGCAGGACCAGTCCCAGCGCGGTCGCCGAGTGGGTGAGCGGCGGCAGCACGATGCTCAGTGCGAGGGCGGCCGCGGAGGCGGTCGTCACGGCGTGGCTGCCGAAGCGCCGGCACAGCCGCCCGGTGATCAGCATGAAGGCGACCGCGCCCGCCGACACGCCGAGCAGTGCGAGCCCGAGCGCGCCCGCGCCGGCTCCGGTCTGCGCCTTGATGGCCGGGATGCGCACGACCCATCCGGCGAAGAGGAAGCCGTCCATGGCGAAGAACGCGGTGAGGGCGATGCGCAGGCGGGTCAGTTCGGGGAGGTCGGGAAGCTGGAGGAGGGGGAGGAGGCGTCGGCGGGGGCGGTGGGATCGGGGGTGTCGATCGGTCGCTGGGGAGCTCTGGTCCCGGGTGAGGACCCTCCGTGTTTTGTTTAGCGTCGGCACAAAGTCAGAATAGGGGTGTGACCCAGACTCGGACAACCAGATTGGAGCGGGGCCGTGGCGCCCTCGGACCCGCACTGGAGCTCGTACACACCGGACGCGCGCCCACGCGCGCCGTCCTGACCTCCGAACTCGGCGTGACCCGCGCGACCGCGGGCGCGGTGGCCGCCGAGCTCGAAGCCCTCGGCCTGATCACCGTCGACTCCCGGCCGACCGCCTCGGCCGGCTCCCAAGGGCGCCCCTCCCACCGGCTCTTCGTGAACGACAACGGCCCCGTCGTACTCGCCGCGCAGATCCACGCCGACGGGTTCCGGGTCGCGTTGGTCGGCCTGGGGGGCCGCATCGTGGCGACCTCGGCCGGCTGCGGCACCATCCCCGCCGATCCGGCCCACGTCCTCGCCGACGTCGTCGCCGCCGGCGCGGACCTGCTGCGCGAGACCGGCCGGCGCTGCCTGGGAGCCGGCCTCGCGGTGCCCTCCGCGGTCGCGGAACCGGACGGCGAGGCGCTCAACCCGCTGCACCTCGCCTGGCCTTCCGGCGCCCCCGTACGCGAACTCTTCCTGCGCTCGCTCACCGAGGCCGCCATCCCGGGCGTGACCGAGACGATCGGCTTCACCGGCAACGACGTCAACCTCATGGCGCTCGCCGAACACCGCCACGGCGCCGGCCGGGGCGCCCGCGATCTGCTCTGCGTGGCCTCCGGGCACCGGGGCGTCGGCGGCGCGCTGGTGCTCGACGGCCGGCTGCACAGCGGGAGTTCGGGCCTGGCGCTGGAGGTCGGCCATCTGACCGTCAACCCCGAGGGGGCGCCCTGCCACTGCGGCAGCCGCGGCTGCCTGGACGTCGAGGCGGATCCGCTCGCCTTCCTCGTCGCGGCCGGCCGCGAACCGGGCCCGGAGGTCTCGCTGCTCCAGCAGGCCGCCGAGCTGCTCAGGGACGCGTACACCGACCCGGGCGTACGGGCCGCGGCCGACCTCCTCATCGACCGCCTCGGGCTCGGCATCGCCGGGCTCGTCAACATCCTCAACCCCGACCGCGTCATCCTCGGCGGGCTGCACCGCGCCCTGCTGGAGGCCGACCCGGAGCGGCTGCGCGCGGTGGTCGCCGACCGCAGCCTGTGGGGGCGCAGCGGCGGGATTCCGATCCTGCCGTGCAGCCTGGACTACAACAGCCTGGTGGGCGCGGCGGAGCTGGCCTGGCAGCCGGTACTGGACGATCCGCTGGCCGTGGTCGAGCGGTAGCCCGTCGGGCGCGTCCGGGCGGTGGCCCGCCGGCCGTGGTCGCGCGGTGGACCTGTCAGCCGCCACCGCCCGTGCCTGCCCACCTGGCGGCGAAGGCGCGGGCCGGGTTGGTGGTCAGGAAGCGCGTCACCAGGTCCTTGCCCAGGGTCAGTTCGAGCCGCTCCCGTTGGCGGCGCAGCAGATGCGGCATACCCGGGCCGCCGTCGACCGACCTGGCGCCGGCCGTCGTGGTGTCGCCGCCGAGCAGGATCCGGTCCCCGAAGCCCGCGTCGGCGAGTGCGGCCAGCGCCTCCGGCAGCCGCCAGTCGGTCGCGTGATGCGCGCGCGAGGGGCCGTCGAAGGCCAGGTACGCCCCCGCCTCGGCGGCGGCCCGGTGGACCACGGGATCCGGTGAGCGGTTGAGATGGCCGAGGACCACCCGGTCCGGCGGGACCGCCAACTCCCCGCAGAGCAGGTCCAGTACGTCCGGCGCGCCGGTGCCCAGCTCCAGGTGGACACCGATCGCCGCGCCGGTCGCGTGCTGGGCCTCGGCGGCCGCGGCCATGGTGTACCGGGTGTGCCGGTCCAGACCGTGGAAGCCGCCGGCCACCTTGATCATCCCGGCCCGCGGGCCGCCCTCGCCGATCCCTTCGGACAGCTCGGCGACGAACAGCCCGGCCAGATCCGGACGGATCCGGTCCAGCAGCTCGGGGGCGTAGTGCGCCGCCTGGTGCAGCCCGGTGGCGGCGACGATCCGCACTCCCGACTCCCTTGCCAGACGCGGGAGTTCGGCCGCGCCCCGGCCCATGCCGTACGGCGTCCACTGGATCACCGCCGCCCCGCCGGCCGAGCGGAAGGCGCTCAGCTCGGCGGCCGCGGCCGCCGCGTCGGCCAGTTCCTGGCCGGGGAGCAGGGGGCTGCGCAGGAAGAGATGGTCGTGTGCGTCGCAGACGCCGAGGTCGGCGGGCGCGATATCGCCGAGGACGGTGCGGACGGCGGGAGCGGGGCGGGCGGAGGCGAGGGCGGGGGCGGCGGGGGCCGCCGCGGGGTGCGGGGTCACCACTGCGGCCCCGCACCCAGCCGGCCGGTGCCCGGAGCGGACAGATGCAGCACCTCGTAGCGGTCGCCCGCGGCCCGGGGGGCGGCGTCCGCCCAGAGGGTGAAGTGGACCAGCTCCCAGCGGCGCGGATCGAGAGCCAGTGCGGTGGTGTGCACCGCCTCCACCGTGGCCAGCTCCTCGTGCGCGGCCACCGCCTGGTCGGTGACGGCGGCCACGTCGGCGTGCTCGTCGAGCGTCTCCGTCCGGCGGGTGAAGGCGCGCGGGGTCGTCCCGGCGGCCGGGCCCGGCCGGTGGAACAGCCCCTGCCAGTGCTGGACCGTCGGCCGCCCGAAGTCGCGGACCACACCGCGGAATCCGTCGCCGAGGAGGAAGCGGTTCATGGCCTGCGGATCGGCCCAGAGGTAGAACGGCGCGTACTGGTTGACGGGCGAGCCGTCGACGCCGCGCTCGCGGATTCCGTAGGCCTTGAGGCCGAGCCCCTCGAAGTCGTCGAGGAGGTGGCCCTTGGACCTCACCCGGTTCCGGATGATCCGCATGTCGTAGTCGGCGGGCAGGGTGATCGCGTACTGCATGGCGTGCATGAGGAGGCTCCGTGCGGGTGCGGGTGCGGGTGCGGGTGCGGGGTCGGGAGGAGGGGCGGCGAGGCCGGTGGTGTGCCGGGGGCCGCGGTCGCGGGTGCGCGGCGGGCCGTCACCCGCCCGGGTACTCCCGCTCGCCGACCCGCTCCGCCCACTCGGTGGTGGTGCCGTCGTCGGCGGCCTCGACGGTCGCCAGGTGCGTCATGAAGGTGTCCGGAGCCGCGCCGTGCCAATGCCGTTCGCCCGGCGCGATCCAGACGGTGTCCCCGGCGCGGATCGGCTCGACGGGGCCGCCCGCGCGCTGCACCAGACCGGCGCCCTCGGTGACGTGCAGGACCTGGCCGTGCGGGTGGGTGTGCCAGGCGGTGTGGGCGCCGGGCGCGAAGTGCACGCTGAACATGCGCAGGCGGGAGGGCGCGGGCGGGGCGGCGATCTCTTCGAGCCAGACGGTCCCGGTGAACTGCGCGGCGGGCCCCGGCCTGCTGGCGGGCCGATGTCGGGTGATCTCCATGGCGGGTGCACTCCTTCACGGGTGACGGGTGACGGGTTACCGGTTGCTGGTCGTTCGTGACGGGGTATCGGGTTACGGGCCGTCGGACCGCGGGCCCGGGGGAGAGGGGCGGACGACCTGTGCGGCGAGCAGCGCCAGCACGCCCTCCACGGCCGCGTCGAACGGCGCCGTGTCATCCGCCGCGCGGGCCAGCACATAGCCGCCCTGGACCACGGCCGCGACGGTGGCGGCGGTGGCGGCCGGATCCAGCCCCGCGGCCAGCTCGCCGCGCCGCTGCCCGTCGGCCAGGACCTCGGCGAGCCGGCCCCGGAGCCAGTCGAACATCTCGTCCAGCGGCGCCCGCAGCTCGGGGCTCTGCACCACGTCGCGGTCCTGCGTCATCCGGCCGATCGGGCAGCCGCGCAGCACCTGCCGCTCGCGCAGCAGGTAGGCCCCGACCCGCTCGTACGCCGTACCGGGGGCGGTCAGGCACTCCTGGGCCGTCTCCTTCATGCCCTCCGCGGTGCGCCGGATCGCCGCCAGTGCGAGGTCGGACTTGCCGGAGAAGTGGTGGTACATGCTGCCCTGGCCCACGCCCGCGCGCTCCAGGATCGCTTTGGGGCTGGTGCCGACGTACCCCCGCTCCCAGAGGAGTTCCTGGGTGCTCCGCACCAGCCGCTCCTGAGTGCTGAGCCGCTCCTGAGAGCCGGGTCGTTCCTGAGTGCTCATGAAGGCACTGTACATACTAGTAGTTACAGAGATCAACAAGGATCCGGCGGGGCCACGGGGGCGGCCGCCTCCCACCCCGCATACCCCCCGGGTGTTCCTCGCGCACTCCGACGTACTCCCCGCGTCGTACCAGCAGAGCCGCTGGCCGTACGACGACCGGCGGCGCCCGGGAGGCCAGGCTCGGAAGGGACAGCGAAGACCACGTCCCACCGAGGAGCTGATGGCGATGTTCGCGCTTGCCGAACGCTGGACCGGCGGTGGCCCGGGCCCCTGGATCCTGTTCGTCCCCGTCCTCTGGGCGCTGGCCGTCTTCGGCGTGGTGACCCTGCTGCGCCGCACCGGTCTGCGACCCGGCGGCCCCGGGCGGGCGTTCCGCGGTCCGCGGGCCACCGCCCGTGCCGACGCGCCCACTCCGATCGCCGTGCTCGGCCGGCGCTTCGCCGCGGGCGAGATCGACGAGGAGGAGTACTGGCGCCGGCTGTCCGTCCTGGAGGAGCACTTCGGCACCGGCCCCAAGGGAGGTACGGCCTGACCGTCCCCGCTCGCATCAGGCGCCCCCTGCGGCCGGGGAGCGCGTCGGCGGCCGTCAGCCGACCCGTGCTCCCCGCGCCCGGGAACGGGTGTCGGCCGTCGTCCGCACGTCGTCCCCCAGCGACAGCGGCTCCCACTGTGCGTGGTCCGCGCGCATCTCCTCGGGGGTGGCGGGCAGGGCCGGAAGGGTGAACCACACGACCTTGCCGCTGCCGTCCGGGCGCATTCCCCAGCTCTCGCTGAGCGCCGCGATCAGCGCCAGGCCGCGCCCGCAGGTCTCCCAGCTGCCGGCGGTGCGGACGTGGGGCAGCCGGGGGTCCTCGTCGTGCACCGAGACCGTCAACCGGTCGAGGAGCAGGCGCAGTTCGACGGTGCACTGTTTGCTGGGGCGGGCGTGCCGGTGGACATTGGCCAGCAGCTCGGTCACGCCGAGCGCGGCGGGGTCGACCAGGGCGTCCAGACGCCAGTGCCGCAGCTGTGCGGAGACGATGGTGCGCACCTGGCCGATGTGAGCCGGAACGGCTTGGAGCTCCACCGTGCAGTGCCTGCTGGGCTGCCTGATCACGACCGCGACTCCCTGATGAGGTCGGGCGCCCCTCGTGCCGGGCAGGGGCGAAGACCGGATCCAACGATGCCCGCTGCACCACAACGTCACCGTTGGTGAACCCTCAGTGATACGAGTTCCAGGGTCGGTCAGGCGGTGCGCTCCCGCAACCGCACCGCCTCGGTCCGGTCGGGTGCTCAGGGGCGTGGCGGACGCGCCGCCTCCAGGGCCTTGAAGAAGAGTTCCGGGGTGCCGAGCGTGAGCGAGTAGCGGTGCCCGTTGAGGGTGGCGAGCGCCCGGTCGCGCGCCGCGAACAGCGGCTTGTGGGCCTGTACGGCCTGCAGCGGGGCGCTGTCTATCTCCGTGCCGTAGCTGGTCAGCAGCGCCAGCCGGCCGTCTCTGATGACGACCTGGCCGGCCCGGGTCAGCGACCGCAGCCACCGCTCGATCCGTACGCCGGTCGCGTTGAACTCCGGCTCCGCCATCGCCGGCACCTCCTCGGTGAGACGGGCAGGTGCCCTCCACCGCCCCTTGTGGGAAGTTTGCCGCGACGGCGCCCGGTGCACCAGTGCCCCTGGTGCCCGACGGGTGCAACAGCCCCTTCCCAGGGCGTCCTTGGGGTATCCCAAAGTGATGTTTATGCAGGTGAGAAGCGTGCGGAGGGTGGCTATAGTCGGAATCGGCCCGGCGTAGTGCGCGGGCTTGGAACCCCTCTTGAGGAGCGCGCCGGTGAGCACCGCACAGCAGCCGCAGAGCCGGCCCGACCACGAGTCCGCGGCCGGGGCCCCGATGCCGACCGTCGACGTCGACCGCACGGATCCGGACTACCGAAGCTGGCTCAAAGAGGCCGTCCGCAAGGTGCAGGCGGACGCCAACCGCACCGCCGACACCCACCTCCTGCGCTTCCCGCTGCCCGAGAAGTGGGGCATCGACCTCTACCTCAAGGACGAGTCGACGCACCCCACCGGCAGCCTCAAGCACCGGCTGGCCCGCTCGCTGTTCCTCTACGGGCTGTGCAACGGCTGGATCCGCCCGGGAAAGCCCGTCATCGAGTCCTCCAGCGGCTCCACGGCGGTGTCCGAGGCCTACTTCGCCTCGCTGATCGGAGTGCCGTTCATCGCCGTGATGCCGGCCACCACCAGCCGGGAGAAGACCCGGCTGATCGAGTTCCACGGCGGCAGCTGCCATCTGGTCCAGGACCCGCGGACCGTCTACGAGGTCTCCGCCCGGCTCGCCGCCGAGTCCGGTGGCCACTACATGGACCAGTTCACCTACGCCGAACGGGCCACGGACTGGCGCGGCAACAACAACATCGCCGAGTCGATCTATCAGCAGCTGCGCCTGGAGCGTTACCCCGAACCGGCCTGGATCGTGGCCACCGCGGGCACCGGCGGCACTTCCGCGACCATCGCCCGCTACGTCCACTACATGCAGTACGACACCCGCGTCTGCGTCCCCGACCCGGAGAACTCCTGCTTCTTCGACGGCTGGCTCACCGGCGACGCGGCGACCGACTGCGCCACCGCCTCCCGCATCGAGGGCATCGGGCGGCCCCGCATGGAACCGAGCTTCGTCCCCGGCGCCATAGACCGGATGATGAAGGTGCCCGACGCCGCCAGCGTCGCCGCGGTCCGCGCCCTGGAGACGGCGATCGGCCGCAAGGCGGGCGGCTCGACCGGTACGGGCCTGTGGAGCGCGTTGAAGATCGTCGCGGAGATGGTCGCCGAGGGCCGTACGGGATCGGTCGTCACGCTGCTGTGCGACCCCGGCGACCGCTACCTCGACAAGTACTACTCCGACGACTGGCTGGCCTCCCAGGGGCTGGACATCACGCCGTACGCGCGCACCATCGAGGAGTTCCTGGCCACGGGGTCCTGGCCCTCCTGAGGCCCGTCACCCCGGTGCCGGCCGCCCGGGCCCGGCTCAGGTTCCGGCCAGGCGGCGGTCAAGAGCCCGGGCCGACTCCCGCAGGGCGCGGCCCAGGCCGGGCCTGGCCAGGGTCACCGCCCAGCGGAACGGCGCCGGGCCGTCGGCCGCGAAGGTCCACCGCAGCCGGGTGCCGGCGCCCGCGGGTGTCAGCCGCCAGTCCTCCAACAGGGCCCGCAGACCAGGGGCGTTGGTGGTGTCGACCCGGTAGGCGTAGTGCTCGTCCGGCTCGGCCGCCAGGACCGTCTCGGCGAAGCGGGTGCCGCCGGTCAGCCGTACTTCCCGGCCCCGGCCGCCATGCGTCGGCACCGCCCGCGCCACGCCCGTGAACCAGCGTGACCAGCCCGCCACGTCGTCCGCCAGCGCCGCGTACACCGCCTTCGGCGGCGCGGCGACCTCCGCGGCGAAGACCAGCCGGAGCGGGGCGGACTCGACGAAGTCGAGCTCGACGGGGCGGAGTCGGCGTGCCATGGGACGAGCACCCCCTACGGGACGGTCGGCGGCCGGGGGCGGCGTGTCCCCGGCGCCGCACACCATAGCTGGCGACCCGTCAGAAGTCTGCGGCCGGGCGCCGACGAGTCCGCCGGCAGGCTGCGCGGGGAGTCCGCCGGCAGGCCGCGCGGGGGAGAGCCGTCTCGCGTCGGCCGCCGTCAGACCTCCGCGTGCGCCGTCAGGCCTCCGGGTCCGCCGGCTGCTCGCCCGCCACCACCAGCTCCGGCGGCAGCTCCGCGAACTCCGCGCGCGCCCCGGCGGACAGCCCGGAGTCCGTCACCAGCACATCGACGTCGTCCAGCGTCGCGAACGAACTCAGCCCGACCGTGCCCCACTTGGTGTGGTCGGCGACCACCACCACCCGCCGCGCGGAGCGGACGAAATGCCGGTTGGTCTCCGCCTCCGCCAGATTCGGTGTCGACAGCCCCGCCTCCACCGATATGCCGTGCACCCCGAGGAACAGCACATCGAAGTGCAGCGTCCGGATCGCGGCGTCCGCCACCGGCCCCACCAGCGTGTCCGACGGCGTCCGCACCCCGCCCGTCAGCACCACCGTCGCCGCCCCCGCGCGCGGGCCCGTGCCGCCGCTGGCCGCCGCCCGCTGCGCGGTGTAGAACACATCGGCCACCCGCACCGAATTCGTCACCACCGTCAGATCCGGTACGTCCAGCAACTGCTGCGCCAGCGCGAACGCGGTCGTGCCGCCCGCCAGCGCGATCGAGCTGCCCGGCGCCGCCATCTCGGCCGCGGCCTTGGCGATGTCCTCCTTGGCGCTCAGCTCCAGCCCCGACTTCGCCTCGAAACCGGGCTCATGGGCGCTCGGCTCGCTGACCGGCACCGCACCGCCGTGCACCTTCTCCACCATGCCCTGACGCGCGAGCACGTCCAGATCGCGGCGGACCGTCATGTCCGAGACGCTCAGCTTGCGGGTCAGCTCGTTGACCCGCACCCCGCCGCGCCGCCTGACCTCGTCGAGAATCAGGGCACGCCGCTGCTCCGCAAGGAGGTTCTGGCTGTCGCTCACCCCGGCCCGTCCCTTCCGCCCGGCTCGCCACGTCGGGTCTGCGCGTAGGCTCCCGCCTGCGATCACTGGTTCCCTCATCCTCGCACGAGCCACCGACAGCGCCCCCGCGCCCGCCGCGAACCCCACCGCGCGGCGCCCCGGTGTCCAGAACCGGTGGATGTGCTCCTGCCGGCGGGGGACAATCCTTGGGGCACCGCACCGCACGGTGCCACATGGACAACGGGGGACAGCCAGTGGAGACCGCGGAACCGACACCGCATGCCCGCCCAACGGATCCGGCCGCGACCGGAGATGGCCCGCCGCCCGACGCACCGCAGCTCTCACTGGAGCTGCTGGTGCACGGCGTCGGCGGCACCACCGCGCAGGAGATGCTCGGCGACCCACGGGTACAGCTGATCACGGGGGACGACACCGCCGCCTGCTACCGCCGTACGGAGGACGCCGACGCCGAGCGGCGACCGGAGGACTACCACGACGAGCCGGTCCGCGAGGCGTACTGCTGGTCCAATCTCACCTCCGGCAACGGCGCCCGTGCCCTGTGGCTGATCCTGGTGCCCTTCATGGTCGCCAACCTCGCCCACTGGATGCGCCCGGCCGCCCCGCCCGACCACCGGGCACAACGGCTCTACGACCTCCTGGTGCGCCTCCTCGCGCTCACCCTCACCGTCCTGCTCGCCGCCGCGGCCTGCGAGGTCGCCCTCGACCTCACGGCCTGGCAGTGCGCCGGCACCACCGTCTGCGTCACCGGCAAGTCCTGGCTGGGCTTCCTCAGCCCCGACAACCACGGCTGGTGGAGCGCCCCCGGCCGCCGGCTCGCGCTCGCCTCCGCGGTGCCGCTGCTCGTCATCGGCTTCCTGTGGTGGCTCTCGCACCGCACCTGGAGCGCCTACGAGTCCGCCTCGCCGCCGCCCCGGCGGCCGGGCAGCTCCCGCTACACCCCGCACACCGAACGCACCGCGCTCAGCCTGGAGGGCTTCTGGTACGGCCGCCGGCTGGTCGCCCGGCTGCGCGCCGCGCACACCACGGCCGGCGTGCTGACCATCGCCGCGGTGCTGCTCGGCGCCGGTGCCAAGGCGGACGCACGGGCCGGCGGCGGGACGGCCCTCGCGGTCACCGGCCGGGCGCTGACCGCCGTGGTCATCCTGCTCGCCGCGGTCACCCTCGTCGTCGTGTGGCGGACCGCCCGCAGCGAGGCCGCGCCGGACGACGAATCCGACCGCCTGGTCGTACGGGCCCTGCCGTACGCCGCGCTCGCCGTGCTGGCGCTGATCGCCGTGCACACCGGCTGGGCGCGCCCCGGGGCCCGCAGCCACGGCCCGCTGCCCGGCGCCGCCGCGTTCGGCGGGATCGCGGTCTTCCAGGGCCTGCTGGTGCTGGCGCTGGCGGTGACGGCCTGGGTGCTGCAGCGCGCCGCCCGCGACGACGCCCGTACCGCCCTGCGCGGCATGGGCGGGCCCGCCGTCGCCCTGCTGGCCTGCGCGGTCGCCGGCGTGCTGTCCGGGGGCGTGGCCCAGCGCTTCGCCGACTGGATGGACGGCGGCGCCACGCCCGGCCAGGCGCACGCCCCCATCCCCGGCCCGCCGGTCCTGCTGTCCTGGCAGGCGTCGGCCATCCCCGCACTGCTGGTGGTGTTCGCGGTCGTCGCCGTCCTGGCGGCCGTCCGCGTGGTCATCGTGCGCGGGCGGGTCGTCGAGGACGTTCCCGGGCTCTACGACCCGCGCGAGCGCCCCGACGAGCGCCGTACGAAGCGGATCGCCGGCACCATCGCCCGCGCCGGACTCACCGACGCGGCGCCCGTCCTGGTCGCCGCCACCGCCGCGGTCACCCTCGTCCTGGGAGCCGGTGCGGTGGCCGGCGCCTGGCTCACCGACCGGGCGCCCGGCCCCGCCACCGCCGGCGCCCCGCCCGTCGTGCACGCCGCCGCCCAGACCGCGGAGTCCCTCGGCTCCTGGCTGATGAGCGCCGGCGTGATACTGCTGATCGCCATGGGCCGGCGCGCCTACCGCGACCACTCCGCCCGCCGCACCATCGGCATCCTCTGGGACGTCGGTACGTTCTGGCCGCGCGCCGCCCACCCCTTCGCGCCGCCCTGCTACGCCGAGCGCGCGGTCCCCGACCTCACCTGGCGGATGGCCACGTGGACCGAGCGGTTCAACGGCCGCCTGGTGATATCAGGGCACTCCCAGGGCAGTGTGCTGGCGGCCGCCGCCGTCTGGCAGCTGGACCTGGTCACCCGCAGCCGGGTCGCCCTGCTGACGTACGGCAGCCCCCTGGAGCGCCTCTACGGGCGCTGGTTCCCCGCCTTCTTCGGCCCGCCCGCGCTCACCGGACTGCACCGCGAGATGGATGACTGGCGCAACCTGTGGCGCTTCACCGACCCCATCGGCGGCCCGATCCGGCTCACCTGCGAGGACGGCCGCCGGGTCGACCAGGGGCCGCTGCGCGACCCGCTCGCCTTCGGCCGCACCCTGCGCAACCCGCTGCCCGCCCAGATACTGGGCCACGGCGACTACCAGACCGACCCGGTCTTCGACACGGTCCGCGCCGAGCTGATCGCCCGGCTCGACCCGGAACTGCCGGCCCAGCGACCCGCCGGCAGGGAGGCGGACGACCGCCCGCCTCAGGCGAGTTCGGGCAGATCGTCCGCGTAGAGCAGGGTCAGGTCGTCGGTGCTCGGGTCGGTCAGCTGAGCCACCCGGCCCGCGTGCCGCTCGACCATCGCCTCGAACGTCTGCCGCGCGGTACGGCCGTTGCCGAAGGAGGGGCCCTTGGGGAGCACGGTGAAGTACTTCAGCAGCGCCTCGCCGGCCCCCTCGGCGAGGCGGTACTCATGCTCCTCGCCCTGCTGCTCGACGATCCGCAGCAGCTCCTCGGGAGCGTAGTCGCCGAAGGTGATGGTCCGTGAGAAACGCGATGCCACGCCGGGGTTGACCGCAAGGAAGCGCTCCATCTCGGCGGTGTACCCCGCCACGATCACCACCACCGCGTCCCGGTGGTCCTCCATCAGCTTCACGAGGGTGTCGATGGCCTCCTTGCCGAAGTCCCGGCCGGAGTCCTCGGGCGAGAGGGCGTACGCCTCGTCGATGAACAGCACCCCGCCGCGCGCCCGGTCGAAGGCCTCCTGCGTACGGATGGCCGTCGAGCCGATGTGCTCGCCCACCAGGTCCACCCGCGACACCTCGACCAGGTGCCCGCGCTCCAGCACCCCCAGCGACGCCAGGATCTCGCCGTAGAGCCGGGCCACCGTGGTCTTGCCGGTGCCGGGGGAGCCGGTGAACACCAGATGGCGGCGCACCGACGCGGCCTTCAGACCCGCCTCCTGCCGCCGGCGCCCCACCTCGATCATGTTGATCAGGCTGCGGACCTCGCGCTTGACGCTCTCCAGCCCCACGAGGGTGTCGAGCTCGCCCAGCACCTCGCCGGACGGCCGGCTGCTGACGACCGGCTCGGCCGCCGGCGTGGCGGCCGGCGGCGGGCTCTGCGCCGGGACGCTGCCCAGCAGCCCGGCCGTCTGGGTCGCCGGCTGCACGGCGGGCGGCACGGCGGCGGCCGACGGCACCGCACGGCTCTCGTCGCTCGTGCAGTCCTGGACCGTGGGCCCATCCCCCTGCCCGCCGCCGCCCTCGGCGAACTCGTAGCCGCCGCGCGCACAGCGCTCCGTACGGCACCGGGTCAGCGTCGTACGGCAGCCGTCGATCACATGGAAGCCGAAGCCCGAACTCCCGGTGACCCGGCAGCCGTGGAAGGTGCCGCGGCCCTCGGCCGAGACATAGAACCCGGCCTCGGCCGGTCCGCTGACCGTGCAGCCCTCGATGGTGGGGTCCGCGCCCTTGGTGACGATCACGCCGGTCTGCGCACCGTCGATGGTGCAGTTGGCGAGCGTTCCGCCGCTGCCGTGGTCGCGGAACCACGCACCGGTCGCCGCCTCCCGGATCCGGCAGTCGTCCAGCTGGACGGTCGCCCCGTCGCTCACCGACACCGCGGTGTTGCGGACCTGCGCGATATCGCAGTCGACGACGTCGGCGCGCGAGCCCCGGTCCAGCACGAACAGCGCGTCCGGCACATCGTGCACCCGCGTCGAGTCCAGCACGGCGGTGGCGCCGTCGCTGACCCACACCGCCGGATAGTCGCCGGTGCTGTCGTGGATCTCGCACTGGTTGGCGTCCACCCGGGTGCCCGGGTCCCATACGGACAGACCGTTGCGCCCGAAGTGCCGCACCGTGCTGCGGGTCAGCGTCAGCACCGAACGGGACCGCAGATCGACCGCGTTCTCCGGGATGTCGTGGATGTCGCAGTCCGCCAGCGTCAGGACCGCGTCGGTGTCCAGGGTGACGCCGTCGGCGGAGGTCCGGTGCACCGTGCAGTCCGTGAGATGGCCGGTGGCCCGCGCGGCCACCTGGATCCCCGCGCCCTTGATCTCGTACAGCTCGCAGCCCACCGCCTCGACCGCGCTGCCCTCGCCGTTGACCGACAGTCCGGCGCCCGAGGCGTGGTGGATCCGGCAGTTCTCCAGCCGGGGATGGGCCCCGCCGCGCACCGCCACCCCGGCCTGCCCGGCGGCCACCACCTCGCACTCCTCGAAGAGGCCGCCGGCACCTTCCAGGACGCTGATGCCCACCCCGCCCGCGTTGTCGACCGTGCAGCGGCGCACCGTCGGGCGGGCGCCGCCGCGGACCTCGATGCCGGACGCGGACCGGGTCACCACCCGCAGGCCGGACAGCTCCGGCGCGCCGTCCTCCACCAGCAGTGCGGGCGAGGCCGAGTCCGTCGCCTCCAGATGCAGATCGTGGACGGTCGCCGAGGCTCGTATCGTCAGCGCCACCCCGTCGGCCGGGGCGATCCGCACCGAGCCGCGCGCCCCGTCCGGGCCCCGCAGCGTCACCGCGCGCAGCAGCACCAGGTTCTCCCGGTACGTGCCGGCCGGGACGGTCAGCACATCACCGTCCCCGGCGGCCTCCAGGGCGGCGGCGAGCGAGCTGTACTCCCCTGTGCGGCGCCGCCACCGCGACGTTCCGGAGTGCGTCACCTGGACCGAGCCCTGTGCCATGGCGCTGTCGTGCCCCCACCTCGTGCGGCTGATGTCGACCCGGCAACCATCCGTACGCGGATGTCCGCATTCGGGTACTCCAGGCCCCAGCCCAGAGGCTGGCGCCCCCACCGTAGCGCGCCCGGGGGGCGGCAGTTGACACGGTCAGCACCCGCTCAGCAGCGAAGGACCGGGCGGCTCAACTCCCGGCGTCGGCCCGGCCCCAGTCCTGGCCCGCGCGCTCCCACTCCGCATCCCAGCGGCGGAAGCGACGCGTCATCAGCTGCCCGACGACCAGGCGCCGGCACCCCTCGATCAGCGCGCCGACGGCGGCCGTGGTGCCCAGACCGGCCAGCACCGCATGCGTACCGGCCGTGTCGACGTCCATCGGCCGGGGCATCACCCGGCCCCGGTCGTCGGTCCAGATGCGGAACCGCTCGCCGGACTCCACCGGACGCGGTGCGGCGAGCTGCCCGCTGTGGGCGCTGCCGTCCACGGCCGTCCAGCGGGCGATCACCCGCAGGTGGGCATCGCGCTGCGAGGAGGTCTCCGGGTCGGGGTCGAGCGGAGCCCGGGAGACCAGCCGGTCGACCGTGGCCGACACCAGATGGCGCTGCTGATACTGCAGCCTTACGGTCTCCAGCAGCGCGCCGTGCGCCGCCCGGCCGGTGAACCAGCCGGCGGCGGGCGCCCCGAAAGCGATCAGGAGGGCGGCGGCGAGCGCCAGCCAGGCCTCGATCCGATCGGTCCGACGCCGCAGCGGATTGCGCCGCCAGCGCCATACCCCTCGCATCGCGCGCATCGTCGCCCCCTCTCCGTGTTGGTAAATACCGCATCAGGGGTGCTCCACGCGAGAGTTCTGCCAAGAGAGAGCCACATCACGCCGTACGGAAAGCGGCTTCGCGGCCCCACGGAGCCGGAGCCCGGGGCCCGGGAGCTCAGTGCAGCCGTACCGCCAGCGTCACCACCGCGCCCGTCCCGTCCGTCCCCGGCACCGCCCCGGCGACCTCGAACCGGTCCGCCACCAAGCGCGCCAGCCACAACCCGCGCCCCTTCGTCGCGCCGTCCAGACCCGGCAGCAGCTCGGGGATCACCGCCTCGCTGAATCCGGGACCCGCGTCGCTGATCCGGCACTCCAGCTCGTCGCCCACCCGACGCAGCACCAGCCGCCCCGAACCGCCCGCGTGCTCCACGGCGTTCCCCGCGATCTCGGCCACGGCCAGCACGAACTCGCCCCGCCGCGGCTCGCACAGGCCCTCCCGGGCGGCGCACTCCTCGACCAGCAGCCGCAGCTGGGGCAGCAGCCGGGCGCTGAAGCGCCGTTGGAGCAACCGGTGGCCGGACTCCTCGGCCGGGTCCTCGACCGGGCCCGCCGGATCGGGGTTCACCACGGATGCACCACCTCCGTCAGCACCAGCAGCGGCACCGTCCCGCTGCCCAGCCGCCGCAGCATCCGGCGCTGCCCGCGGTGGCAGCGCACCTCGATCAGTTCATGGCCCACGGCGCCGCGGGCCAGCATCAGCAGGCCGACGGCGCAGCCCACCGACAGGAAGTGCAGCCGGGTCAGATCCACCGTCAGCCGCCGGACCGGCGCCGTGTGCGCCAGCGCGATCTGCAGCGCCCTGCCGAACGCGTCCTGATTCGCGCCGTCCGCCTCCCCGATGAAGCGCAGCGCGCCGTCCGGGTCGCGCACCGACCGCAGCGCGCCCAGACGCTCCAGCAGCGCGCGCGGATGCGCCCGTTCCATGGCGGCGACGACCTCGCGGTCGAACCGGCGCCGGTCGTAGGCGCAGATCTCCGTGTACGGGCGGCAGGTGAAGAGCGCCTGCGCGCCGGTCTCGCGGCGCATCATCGTCTCGACGTCCGCGCCGAGGGCGGCCACCCAGCCCATGTCGATGAACGCCCGTAGGCCCGTATAGCCCTCGGCCGTGGCCCGGTCGGTCTCCGCGGACAGCCGGCCCATCTGCCGTGCGGCGGTGAACACGCTGTCCGGCGCGATCATCTGCTGCATGCTGTCCACCACCAACTGGCCGCGGGCGCGCGCCCGGACGGTGCTGCGGCTGGGGAAGTCGATCCTGGCCAGCACCTCCTCCTCGGGCACCCCGGGGCAGGGCAGGACCAGTACCTTCTCGCCGCGCGCCAGCCCGAGCCGGACGAATGCCGTGACGACCTCCCAGCGCACCTCGTCGTTGCCGTAACTCACAAAGGCGTGGTCTCCGGGCCGCAGATGCTGGACAGGGATCAGATGGTCGCTCTCGGTGTCCCTCGCAGGCATCGTCACGCGGTCCTGGTCTCCCGTCGCCCTGGCCCCTCCGGCGGCGCCGGGCGCCCACCGCCGCCGACGTCGCCGGGCCGTGATGGTCCGGCAGCCGACGCGAGCGCCCGCGGCGCGGTCACGGCGCGGGACCGCGCCGGCCCGTCAGTCGAGTATCTCGAACGGGTCGCCGAGACGGATCGTGCCGGCCGAGCGGGGAATCAGATTCTGGCCGAAGACCAGCCGGTCTCCGAAGCGGCGACGGCGCGCGAGGGTCCGCAGCGGTTCCTTGCCGCGCTCGGCGGTGCGCTGGTCGGTGGTCGTGACCACACAGCGTGCGCAGGGCTTGACCACCTGGAAGACCACCTCGCCGATACGGATCCGCCGCCAGTCGTCCTCGGCCCAGGGGGCCGTGCCGTCCACCACCACATTGGGCCGGAAACGGTTCATGGGCAGGGGTCCCTCGTCGGCGTGGTCGCCCTGCGCGATGAGCGAGTTGAGGGCGTCCAGCGACGAGGCGGTCGTCAGCAGCAGCGGGAAGCCGTCGGCGAAACCGACCGTCTCACCGGGCTCGCAGTACTCGGGGTGGATCGGCCGGCGCTTCTCGGGGGCGTCGAGATGCACCAGCCGGCACTCGACGCCCAGATACCCGCGGAACCACTCGGCCGCCGCCTCGCCCGCGGGTACCGCCGCCACCTCGTCCTTCCAGACCTCCACCGCGACGGTCTCCCCGCACCCGGGCAGCTCGACCGTCAGCGCCGCCATGCCGGGGGCGGTGAGCCTGAGGGCACCGCCCGGCAACCCCTCGGCGCGCGCCAACGCCAACGTCGGCTGCTGCCGTTGGGTGATCATCCTGTGCTCGGCGTCCACCAGCATCCATCGCCGGTCCCCGGCGAGCCCCCACGGCTCCACGACCGCCTCGCCGGGATCGGAGCCCGCAAGGGACTTGACCGGGTAGCGATGGATCGACTGGAGCGTGGGCCTGGGCATGGGTGCCATCCTGCCAGCCGCCTCGGACAGTTGACCGACCGCCCAGGTCAGTACCCGCGCGGATACTGCCGGCCGTACGGATCGTCGTACGGGGCGGCCGGCCGGGGCGCGACCGGAGCGGCGGGGCGCATCGCCTCGTACCCCGTGCCCATGCCCGGTGCCGGACGCTGGGGCTGGGGCTGCTGCGGGGCCTGGTAGCCGCCACGGACCCCCGCCTGCTGGGGGATGTACGGCGCCGGGGCGTGCTGCAGCGGAGCGACCGGCTGCGCGGCGGCACCCGGGTACCCCTGCCCCGACGAGGGGTGGGAGGGAGCGGCCGGCAGCGCAGGAAGCGCCGAGGGCAGCGCCGGCAAATAGGACGAACCCGTGTCGTAAGGGGAGGGGTTCACCCGGATCGGGGCGATCTGGGGCGTACCGCGCTCTGCGACGAGGCTGTCGTAGATCGGGGTGTCCGGGAAGGAAGGCGAAGCGTAGTAGCCGCCGCCGTAGGTAGAGCGGGGGGAGGTCATGCGTCATAAGTTAAGCCCACGATGTGCTGATTGGGGAGTCTGGAAAGAGGGTTGTTTTACGTGTTCGGAGAGGCCATGGATCGCCAATGCGAGCGAACTTGGGAAAATCGGTCGCGATCGCCCGTAGGGATCGTGTAAAGACCTCGCTTCTCGCGGGTGAACGGGGGACGTTCGGCACGGTTCGGGCCAAGTAGGTTGGGAGTGCCACCACTGACGGGGCACGGCGGACGAGAGGAAGGCGCAGTGATGTCGATGCTCAAGGGCGGCAACGTCCCGGTCCCGGCCCAGGCGGTCCGGGTGGAACTGGGCTGGCAGGCCGCCCCCGGGGCGCCGGACGTGGACGCCTCCGCGCTGCTGCTGGTGTCCGGAAAGGTCCGCGACGACGGCGACTTCGTCTTCTACAACCAGGCCGCGCACGCCTCCGGCGCCGTGCGCCACGAGGGCAAGCGCCCGGCCGGCGCTGCGATGACCGACACCCTCACCGTCTCCCTGGCCGCCGTCGAACCCGCCGTCGACAAGGTGGTGCTGGCCGCCTCCGCCGACGGCGGCGCCTTCGGCGGCGTCCCCGGGCTGCACATCCGGGTGCTGGACGCGGCGAGCGGCGCCGAGATCGCCCGCTTCGACAGCCGGGACGCCACCACGGAGAGCGCCTTCGTGCTCGGGGAGCTCTACCGGCGCCAGGGCGGCTGGAAGTTCCGCGCGGTGGGACAGGGCTACGACACCGGACTCGCGGGCCTCGCCACCGACTTCGGCATCAGCGTCGAGGAGCCCGCGGCGCCGCAGGCCCCCGCGCCCGCCCCGGGCCCCGCCTCGCCGCCCGCGCCGGCTCCCGCGCCCCCGACGGCAGCGCCTGCGCCCCCCGTGGCACCTTCCGCGCCCCCGTTGCCGACGGGTCAACCGGCGGCGTCAATTCCGCCCCCGCCGGGGCAGCCCGCGCCGGCTTCCGCGCCCGCTCCGATTCGTCTGACAAAAGTCACCCTCACGAAGGACGCCCCGGTCGTTTCGTTGACGAAGCAGGGTGGCACCTCCGGGGCGATGCGGGTGAACCTCAACTGGAGCAGCGGCGGCGTGGGCAAGCGGCTGACCAAGAAACTCGGCCGCAAGGCAATGCAGGCCATGGGCGCCCGCGGCGCGCTGCTGCCCTCGTCGGGCGAACTGGACCTCGATCTGTGCGCGCTGTACGAACTCACCGACGGCGCCGCCGGAGTGGTCCACCCGCTCGGCAACAACTTCGGCACCCTGCACGCGCCGCCGTACATCCAGCTCGACGGCGACGACCGCACCGGCTCGGTCGCGGCCGGCGAGAACCTGACCATCAACCTCGACCACCAGGCGCGCATCAAGCGCATCCTGATCTTCGTCACCGTCTACGCCGGGGCCCGCAGCTTCGAGGGACTCAGCGCCACGGTCACCCTCCAGCCCCAGCACGGAGCCCCCGTCGAGTTCTCACTGGACGCCTGCACGGTGCCCTCCAACGTCTGCGCGCTGGCCCTGATCACCAACACCGGCAGCGAGCTCGTCGTCCAGCGCGAGGCCCGCTACCTCGTCCCCGAGCCCGGCATCAGCCCGCAGCGCACCGTGGACTACGCCTACGGCTGGGGCCTGGACTGGTCCCCGGCCAGCAAGTGACGCGGTCCTCCAGGGGGCGGACCGACGCCAGGGGGCGCGTCCCAGGGCCGGTCCGACCCTGACTCATCGGACGGGCCCTAGTACGTCCGCCCCTTCCAGGCCGCGCCGCGCCCCCGGTAGTGCTGCACCGCCGAATCCACCGTCATCAGCAGATAGAGCAGCGCGGTGAACGGCAGCAGCGGCGCCGCCCAGGCCGGCTGCCCGTAGTAGCGCAGCATCGGCAGATAGGTCCCGCACATCACCGCCCAGGCCGCGCCGCCCAGCGCCGCGGCCGCCGGGCCGCCGCCGGTCAGCCCGGCCGCCAGCGCGAGCGGCGGCGCCAGATACACCAGCGCGAGGCCGAGGGCCGTGCCGAGCAGCAGCAGCGGCTGATGCCGCAGCTGGGCGTACGCGCTGCGCGAGACCATCCGCCACAGCTCGGCCAGCCGCGGATACGGCCGCACGCTGTCCACATGGTCGGCCAGCCCCAGCCAGATCGTGCCGCCGGACCGCCGCACCGCCCGCGCCAGCGTCACATCGTCGATCACCGCGCCGCGGATCGCCTCCGGGACACCGGCCCGCTCCGCGGCCTCCCGCCGCAGCAGTACGCAGCCGCCGGCCGCCGCCGCGGTCCGCGCCCCCGGCCGGTTCACCCAGCGGAACGGGTAGAGCTGCCCGAAGAAGTACACGAACGCCGGCACGATCAGCCGCTCCCAGGGCGTCACCACCCGCAGCCGGGCCATCTGCGACACCAGATCCAGCTGTGCCGACCGGGCCGCCGCCACCAACTCCCGCAGGCTCTGCGGACCGTGCGCGATATCCGCGTCGGTCAGCAGCAGATACTCCGGCGCCATCCGCTCCCGGGCCAGCGCGATGCCATGGCGCAGCGCCCACAGCTTGCCCGTCCACCCCGGCTCGGGCTCACCTGGCGAGGCCACCGTCAGCGGCAGCCCGCCCCGCGCGTCGGCCAGCTCACGGGCGAGCGCGCCCGTGCCGTCGGTACTGCCGTCGTCGACCAGGAACACCTCCGCCCGGCCCGGGTACTTCTGCCCCAGCAGCGAGGGCAGGCTCTCCGGCAGCACCGCGGCCTCGTCGCGCGCCGGGACCACCACCGCGACCGACGGCCAGCGCCCGGGGTCCCGGCGGTCCGGCAGCCGTACGTCGGTACGCCAGAAGAAGCCCTGCCCCAGCAGCAGCCACGCCCAGGTCACCAAGGACCCGGCACCGATCCAGCCCATCGCTCCCACCCGCGCAGTCTGCCGCACCACCGCGGCGACGGCCCGGCTTGCCGGCCGACGTGTCCCCACCGGACGCCCCGGCCGGTATGACAAGTCGGACGGCCGGCCCGGTAAAGTGTCCGGGTGAAGATCGCGCTGATGGACTCCGGGACCGGGCTGCTCGCGGCGGCGGCCGCCGTACGGCGACTGCGGCCGGACGCGGATCTGGTCCTCTCCTCCGACCCCGACGGCATGCCCTGGGGCCCGCGCACCCCCGACGACGTCGCCGAACACGCCCTGGCGGTGGCCCGCGCCGCCGCCGCGCACCGCCCCGACGCGCTGATCGTCGCCTGCAACACCGCGTCCGTCCACGCGCTGCCCGTCCTGCGGGCCGAGCTGGAGCCCGCCGTCCCGGTCATCGGCACGGTCCCGGCCATCAAGCCCGCCGCGGCCGGCGGCGGCCCCGTCGCCATCTGGGCCACCCCCGCCACCACCGGCAGCCCCTACCAGCGGGACCTGATCGAGCGCTTCGCGCGCGGCGTGACCGTCGCCGAGGTGCCCTGCCCGGGGCTCGCCGACGCGGTCGAGGCCGCCGACGAGACCGCCATCGACGCCGCCATCGAGGCCGCCGCGGCCCGCACCCCCCGGGACGTCCGGGCCGTCGTCCTGGGCTGCACCCACTACGAGCTGGTCGGCGACCGGATCCGCGCCGCTCTTCAGCAGCCCGGTGCCCCCGCACTCGTCCTGCACGGCTCGGCCGAGGCCGTCGCCGCCCAGGCACTGCGCCGCGCCGGCACCGAGCCGGCGCCCGCGGCCGCCCCGACCGGCGGACTCAGCGTGCTCCTCAGCGGCCGCCCGGCCGCACTGCCGGCCGTGGCCCTCGCCTACGCCGAGGGCCGGCTGCTCGCGGGGAGCCGTACGGACCCCGCGGGCGTGCTGAGCGGCTGACCGCGCCCGTCCGGCGCACTGCCATGGCGTGCGAAGACGCGTACGCTGCGTCTCATGAGGGACCACCCCCACGAGGGGGCAGCAGCCCCCGGCGACCACGGCAGTGCCGGCGGAGCCGGCGAACCGGCGCCGCGCCTCAGCGGCTCCCACGCGGAGATCCCCGAGGTCTGGCACGGCAGCGCCACCAACCGCATCCAGTGGCTCCTGGCCGCGGTGGGCGCGGCGTGTCTCGCGCTGGGCATCGAGCTCGCCGTCGACAGCAACTGGACCTCGGGCCTGGCGCCCCTGGTGATGTCGGTGGTCGGCTGTGTCGCGGCCGGCCTTCTGGTGCTCTTCGGCACCCTCGCCTTCGTCCATGTGGCCGTACGCGTCGACAAGGACTGCCTGGAAGTGCGGTGCGGCCATATAGGGGTGCCGCGCCGCCGGATCCCCCTCGACACCGTCGTCGACGCCGACTTCGCGCCGCAGGTCACCCCCCGCCACTGGGGCGGCTGGGGCTACCGCTGGCGGCCCGAGCAGGGCACGGCCGTGGTCGTGCGCCGCGGTGAGGGCCTGGTGCTCAAGCTCGGTGACGGGCGCACCTTCACCATCACCGTCGACGACGCCGAGGGCGCCGTCCGGGCCGTCCGCCACCGGCTCACCCCGCGCAACGGGACCCCGGCGGGCGCCTGAGCGCGGGCCCGGCGCGGGGGCGGGACCTCCGCCCCGGGGCCGGGGGACTTTCCGCGGCTCCGGCCGCCGGTCCCGTCCCGTAGGGTCGAAGCATGCCAACGCCCGACTTCATCCGTGACCTGCGGAATTCCATCGGCCCCCAGCTGCTGTGGCTGCCCGGGGTGAGCGCGGTCGTCTTCGACGACGAGGGCCGCGTCCTGCTGGGCAGGCGGGCCGACACCGGCGGCTGGTCGGTGATCGGCGGTATCCCCGAACCGGGCGAGCAGCCCGCCGAGACCGCGCTGCGCGAGGTCTACGAGGAGACCGCGGTGCGGGTCGTCGCCGAACAGGTCGTCCTCGTCGAGACCATGCCGCCCACGCACTACCCCAACGGGGACGTCTGCCAGTTCATGGACGTGACGCTGCGCTGCCGCGCGATCGGCGGCCGGGCGCGGGTCAACGACGACGAGTCCCTGGAGGTGGGCTGGTTCGCGCTGGACGCCCTGCCGGAGCTGAACGAGTACGCGCGCACCCGCATCAAGCGGGCCGTGGAGGCCGGGCCGACCTGGTTCCACGGGATGGGGGAGGAGCCGGAGGGACGGCAGTTCCCGGCGTAGGCCCCCCGGCCCCGTCGGCCTAGAGCTCCTCCGTCGACGGCTCCTCCATCGGGCCCGACGGCTCGATGGGGAGCGTGGGCAGCTGGGACGTGCCGGGGGAGTCCGGCGAGTCGGCCGGCTCCTCCGTGTGCATCTCGCGTCGGTCCTTGCGGCAGCTGGTGATCCAGGTGCCGGTGGGGCCGCTCTCGTACTGGCAGAACCAGCCGCGTACGGCCAGTGTGCCCTGGTCGCTGTCGCCCTCCCGCGGCGCCCGCAGCAGGAACTCCGACATCACGTCGCGGGCCTCCGCGCAGCCCACCGTGCCGCCGGCACCCGGATCGGCGTACAGCGCCACGTCGCCCGCCGTGCCCAGGGCGTCCTTGATCGTGCCGCAGCTCACCGGCTGCCCGGGGACGGCGGGCGAGGGGACGCCGGGCTGCTCGGGGCCCGGCCCCGCCCCGGTACCGGCGGACGACGGCACAGCGGTCGTCCGCCCGCCGTTCTCCGCTTCCCCGCACCCCGCGGCGGCCAGGGCGAACAGCACGGTCGGCAGGGCGATGAGCCTCCGCATGTCGGACTCCCTCGTGGCGGCGGTGCACCAACGGCACGTTGCGTCGTACGACGCTAGGAGCCCCGCGGGGCCGCGGCGATCCGGGACGGCCGATCGGGTGAAGTGTGCCCGGGGCAGGGCGCGGTGGCACGGCGGGCGTGCCCGGCCGCCACACCGGGTCCCCGAAGTGTGGTGCCCAGGCACATCGGTGCCGTCCGCCGCGCTGCCTAGGGTGCGGACATGACCATGACCGGTACCCCAGGATGCCCAGGAGAAGCAGGAGTCCCGGGTACCCCGGGCACACTCCGCACGCCGGGCCCGGTGTCCCTCGAACTCGACGGCCGCACCGCCCTCGTCACCGGCGCGGCCGGCGGCATCGGACGCGCCTGCGCGCTGCGGCTGGCGGCGGCCGGCGCCACGGTGCGCGCCGTCGACCGGGACGCGGCAGGCCTGGCCGGGCTCGCCGCGGCGCTCCCGGACGGCACCCGCGGCGCCATCGAACCCCGCCCCCTGGACCTCACCGACCTGGACGCCGCCGAACGGGCCGCGGCGGGCGCCGACCTGCTGGTCAACAACGCCGGTATGCAGCTCGTCCGCCGCATCGAGGCCTTCCCGCCCGAGGTCTTCCACGAAGTGCTGACCGTCATGCTGGAGGCCCCCTTCCGGCTGCTGCGCGGCGCGCTGCCCCATATGTACGAGCAGGGCTGGGGCCGCGTCGTCAACATCTCGTCCGTGCACGGGCTGCGGGCGTCGCCCTTCAAGTCCGCCTACGTCGCCGCCAAGCACGGCCTGGAAGGCCTGTCGAAGACCGCCGCCCTGGAGGGCGCCCCGCACGGCGTCACCAGCAACTGCGTCAACCCCGGATACGTCCGCACCCCCCTCGTCGAGCGCCAGCTCGCCGACCAGGCCGCGGCACACGGCATCCCCGAGGAGCGCGTACTGGCCGACCTCCTGCTCGCCGACTCCGCCCTGAAGCGCCTGCTCGAACCGGAGGAGGTCGCCGAGGCCGTCGCCTACCTCTGCACCCCGCAGGCGTCCTTCATGACGGGCGCCTCGCTGGTCCTGGACGGCGGCTGGACGGCGCACTGAGCGCTCCGTACCGCCCGCGCATCGCGCCCGGTGCGAGGGCCGCGGACTCTGGCGCGCGGCGACGACCCGAAGGTATCCCTGTGACCATGCCCGACGATCAGCCGACGCCCGCGCCCGGTACCGAGTCCGCCGACGCCCCAGCCCACGACCGTGACGCGGGCCCCGCCCCCGGCGACCTGGGCTTTCTCGGCCTGCTGGCCACCGGGGCCGCCGCCGAGGACTACGAGCGCCCGGTGCTGCTCGCCCGCGCCGAGGGCGCGTCCGCCGGCCGGCTGGCCGCACTGGAGCGGGCCAAGCTGCTCGCGCTGCGGGTGCGCACCGAACTGGAGGACCGCCGGCGGCGCGAGGCCGAGCTGTCCGCGCTCCACGCCACCGCGCACGACCTGGCCGGGCTGCGCGACCTGGACGCCGTACTGCGGGCCATCGTCCGCCGGGCCCGCTCCCTGCTGGGCACCGAGGTCGCCTACCTCACCCTCAACGACCCGTCGGTCGGCGACACCTATATGAGGGTCACCGACGGTTCGGTCTCCGCGCGGTTCCAGCAGCTGCGGCTCGGCATGGGCGAGGGCCTGGGCGGGCTGGTCGCACAGACCGCCCGCCCGTACGTCACCGACAGCTACTTCCACGACGAGCGGTTCCGGCACACCAGGACCATCGACTCGGGCGTCCGCGACGAGGGGCTGGTGGCGATCCTCGGAGTGCCGCTGATGCTCGGCAGCGGCGTCATCGGCGTCCTCTTCGCCGCCGACCGCCGCGAGCGGGTCTTCGAACCCGGCCAGATCGCGCTGCTGGCCGCCCACGCGGCGCACGCCGCCGTCGCCATCGACACCGCCAACCTCCTCGCCGAGACCCGAAAGGCGCTCACCGAACTGGAGGCCGCCAACGAGATCATCCGCGATCGCAGTGCGGTCATCGAGCGGGCCGCGGACATCCACGACCGGCTGACCGAACTGGTGCTGCGCGGCGGCGGGGTGCGGGACGTCGCGGACGCGGTGGCCGAAGTGCTCGACGGCGAGGTGGAGTTCGCCGATCCCGAGCGGGCACCGGCCGCCGCCCTGGACCGTTCCCGCGCCGACGGCCACGCCGTACGGGACGACGGGGGTACCTCCCGGGCATGGGGGTCCCCCCGGTCGAGCGGAGCCGGGAGTGGGGGAGAAGCCGGGAGCGGGGGAGACTGGGTCGCCGCGGTGGGGGCGGGCGGCGAGGTCCTGGGCGCCCTGGTCCTGCGCGGCCGTCCGATGCTCGACCCCGTCGACCAGCGGATCCTGGAACGGGCCGCCATGGTCACCTCCCTGCTCCTGCTCGCCCGCCGGACCGCCGGCGAGGCCGAGGCGCGGGTGCGCGGCGAGCTGCTGGACGACCTCCTGGACGCCGCCGGCCGCGACCCCCGCCTGCTGCGCGAACGCGCGGCCCGGGTCGGCGCCGACCTGGACGCGCCCCATGTGGTCCTGGCGGCGCGGCCGGCCGATGCGCCGACTGCCGGCTGCGCGGGCCCGCCGCCCCCCGACGGTGCCGACCGCCGGCGCCTGTGGTCGGCGGCCGCCCACCTCGCCGCCACCCGCCACGGCCTGGCCGCCGTACGGGACGGCGGCGCGGTCCTGCTGCTGCCGCTCGGACCGGACGGCGACCCGGCGCACACCGCCCGCCGGATCGCCGCCCGGCTCCGGGCCGCGCTGCACGCCCCCGTCACGGTCGGTGCCTCGGCCCCGGTGCCCTCGCCCGCCGCCCGTCCCGCGGCCGTCGCGGACGCCTACGCCGAGGCCCGGCGCTGCCGGGAGGCGCTGGGCGTCCTGGGCCGGGCCGGTGAGGGCGCGGCCGCCGCCGACTTCGGCTTCCTCGGTCTGCTGCTCGCCGACACCCGCGATGTGGACGGCTTCGTCCACCGCACGCTCGGCGCCGTCGCCGACTACGACGCCCGCCGCGGTACGGAGCTGCTGCGCACCCTGAGCGCCTATTTCGCCTGCGGGATGAGCCCGGCCCGCACCAAGGACGAGCTGCACGTCCATGTGAACACCGTCGCCCAGCGCCTGGAACGGGTGAGCCGGCTGCTGGGACCCGATTGGCAGACCCCGGCCCGTGCCCTGGAGATCCAGCTGGCGCTGCGGTTGCACCGGCTCTCCGGGGCCGTGGCGCGCGATACGGAGGAGTAGCGGCAGCCGGCTCCGGGTGCGCGCCCGCGCGGCCTGCGGCAGCGTGGACCCGGAGCTTGCGCTCCTTCCCCGGACACACAAGGAGTTGGATATGCCGGACAAAGGCGCCAGGGACAAGATGAAGGGCAAGGCCAAGGAGAGGGCGGGCCAGGCCAAGGAGAAGGCGGGCCAGGCCATCGACGACGAGCGGTTGAAGGCCGAGGGCCGCACCGACCAGGTCAAGGGCAAGGCCCAAAGCGCCGTCGGAGAGGCCGAGGAGAAGATCCGGGGCGCGAAGGAGAACATCCGGGGCGCCAAGGAATCCCTGCGGTCCAAGGACGAGCGGCCCTGACGTCCGGCGGGGGCGTGGCGGGCCCGCTGCCCGTCTCCCGGAGCGTCCCACGGCCCGTCACGCCCCGCCGTACATCAGGCCTTCGCCACCTCAGCGGAGTCCGTCGCCGCCCCCTCCACCTCCGCGAGATCCCGGCTACGGGTCTCCCGCGCCGCGCCCACCGCGATCAGCGTCAGCAGCGCGGCGCCGATGACGTACAGGGCGATCGGCGTCGGGCCGCCGTACTCGGCGAGCAGCGCGGTGGCGATCAGCGGGGCCGGCGCCCCGGCCGCCACCGACGAGAACTGGGCACCGATCGAGGCACCCGAATACCGCATCCGGGTCGCGAACATCTCCGCGAAGAACGCCGCCTGCGGCGCGTACATCGCACCGTGGAAGACCAGCCCGACGCTCACCGCGAGCAGCAGCGGCCCGAACCGTCCGGAGTCCACCAGCGCGAAGAACGGGAACGCCCAGCCGGCGACGCCGACCGCGCCCAGCAGATAGACCGGACGGCGCCCGATCCGGTCCGACAGCGCGCCCCAGGCGGGGATGACCGCGAAGTGCAGCGCCGAGGCGATCAGCACCGCGTTCAGCGCGGTCTGCTGTCCGAGTCCGGTGTGCGTCGTCGCATAGACCAGGACGAACGCCGTGACGACGTAGTACGAGATGTTCTCGGCCATCCGCGCGCCCATCGCGATCAGCACATCGCGCCAGTGGTGCCTCAGGACCGCGACCAGCGGCGGCTTCTCCACCGCCGCGCCCCGTGCACGCCGGGCCTCGGCGCTGCGCAACGCCGCTCGGAAGACGGGCGATTCGTCCACCGACATCCGCATCCACAGTCCGACGACGACCAGTACGCCCGAGAGCAGGAACGGCACCCGCCACCCCCACACCACGAACGCCTCCTCCGGCAGCAGCGCCGTCATCAGCGACAGCACGCCGGTGGCCAGCAACTGCCCCGCGGGCGCACCCGTTTGCGGCCAGGACGCCCAGAACCCACGCCGCCGGGCGTCGCCGTGCTCCGACACCAGCAGCACCGCGCCGCCCCACTCGCCGCCCAGGGCGAACCCCTGGACCAGCCGCAGCACGGTCAGCAGCACCGGCGCCGCCGTGCCGACCGCGGCGTGCGTCGGCAGCAGCCCGATCGCGAAGGTCGCACCGCCCATCATCAGCAGGCTCAGCACGAGCAGCCGCTTACGGCCCAGCCGGTCCCCGTAGTGCCCGAAGACCAGCGCCCCCAGGGGCCGGGCGGCGAACCCCACCGCGTACGTCAGGAACGACAGCAAGGTGCCGACGAGGGGGTCGGAACCGGGGAAGAAGAGCTTGTTGAACACCAGCGCGGCGGCGGATCCGTAGAGGAAGAAGTCGTACCACTCGATGGTGGTGCCGATCAGGCTCGCGGCGACGATGCGCTTGAGGTCGGCGGGTGGTGGGGCAGCGGTCGCGGGGGAGGGCATCGGCACCACTTCCTGACGAGGGGCAGGGACGATTCGTCTCGCCACACCGTAGGAACGCGCAGGTCATGCGCACATGTGGCGGGGCGCCACACTTCGGGCCCGAACCGTGCGCGCGGGCACCATGACGCGGGGCAGGCGGCGGAGGAACGGCGGGCACCCGGACGGCGTCACTCGTGGTCGCGCAGGAAGGCGGGGATCTCGGCGCGGGTCGGGTGGTTCGGCAGGGGGGCCGCCTTGTCCTGAAGGAACGTGGTGATGGCGGCGGCGGCCCGGTCGTTGTTGCCGTCGAGGCCGTTCCACATGTGGTGTCCGACGCCGGGCAGGTACTGCGTGCGCTGGATGGCGGGATCGGCGGCAAGGACGGCGGTCGCCCATTGACGGACCTGGGAGGAGCACTCGGCGATCATCAGCATCGCGGGGGTCCGGGAGTGCCTCAGTCGAGGGGCGAGGGAGGGGGAGGCCTCGATCGTCCGCTGGACGCGGAGGCTGGCGGCGGGGCTGAAGGAGAAGTTCCGTTCCGTGTCCTCTACGGGGATGCGGTGCGCGTCGCGCGCGCAGTAGGCGGATGCGGTGTCGCTGCCGAGATCGGCGGCGGCGAACGCGTTGTCGCCCTCGGCCTGGCCGATCAGTCCGGTGTCGGGGCTGAGGAGTCCCAGTCGCAGCAGCCCGAATGCGACGGCGTAGCGCGGAACGCGTGTCGACCGCGGTCCGGTCATGGCCGGCGCGAGGTCGCGCGCGGACTCCCGGCCCTTGTGCCCGGTGATGCGCGCGGTGGGACCGTCCATCGGGCCGGGTTCGGCGATGATCGCCCGGTGCAGGCGCGCCGCGACGCGCGGGTCGGCCAGGGCTCGGGTGAGCACGATCCCGCCCGAGGAGAATCCGAGGATGTCGACCCTGCCCTTGCCCAGGCGGTCGACGAAGGCGGCGAGATCGCGGACCGACCGGGAAATCGTGTACTGGCCCATGGGGAGCAGGTCGCTTCGTCCCCCGCCGGCCTGCTCGTAGGCGTAGACGTCATAGCCCTGTCGCGCCAGGAGCCGCAGGAACCGGTGGTCGAGCACCGAAATGCCGCGCACCGGCCCGCCGTTGAGGTACACGAACGGAACGGGGTGTCGGGTGGCGGGGCGCGCGGGCGGGTAGTGGTACACCGCGACCCGGCTGCCTGTGGCCAGGGCCCAGTGCTGGGTGGCCACGAAAGGCAGGTCGGGCGGGGACCGCCGTGCGGTGGGCGCGGTCGGGATGCAGACCGACGCCGTCAGTGCTGCCGCGACGACCACCGGCAGGAACGGTACGAGCCGCGCCCACCGGGTGCGGCGCCGGCCCCGCCACAGTGCGGCGGCGGCCGCGATTCCCACGGTCGCCGACCACGCCGGGAGCCCCGAGCCTGCCCCGTCCGTGAGGACGATGAGCGCCAGGAAGAGGACCACCAGCCCCGCGACGGAGGTCAGGGCTGGCGCCAGGCGAGCGGCCATGCGGACAGGACGTATCACGGACAGGGGCATGAGCCCGCCTCCAGGAGTTTCAGAACGCTGTTTCAAAACGACGTTATCAGAGTGGGTAAGCTGGCCGTCGTGGGTAGGCCGAGAACGAACGACGAGACCGTCAAAGAGCGCCTTGTGGTGTGCGCGACCGAGATGCTCGCCACCCGTCCGCGCGAGTCGGTCACGGTCCGCGCCCTGGCCGCTGTCGCGGGGACGTCGACGACGGCGGTGTACTCCTTGTTCGGCGGCAAGGACGGGCTGATCGGCGAGGTGCGCAACAGGGCCGTCGCCGGCCTGTTCGAGGAGGTGTCGGCAGTGCCGACCTCCGAGGACCCCCTCGCCGACCTCTACGCACTGGCCGCCGCCTACCGTCGATGGGGGCGCGAACACAGCCACCTCTACTCGGTGTTGTTCGGCGGTGTGCAATCCTTCGACCCGTCGGGCGCGGTCGGCACCAGCGACCCCGTCCGGCCGCTCCTCGCGGCGATCGAGCGCGCCGTGGCGGAGTCCGTCCTCGCCGGCGAGGCGACGTTCATCGCCCTCTCGCTCTGGGTGGCCCTGCACGGGCTGGTGACGCTCGAACTGGCCGGCGCCTTCGACGCCGCCACGGCCGAGGCCGCGTTCCGGTCGACGATTCCCGCGACATTGCGCGGCTGGACGACCCCCGAGGTGTTCCGCGGCCTTCGCCACGCCGACCCCGCCTCGTAACGGCGGTCGCGGGCACCCGGCGACGGCTGGGGGCGGGCCCGGTAGCCCGGGTTCAGGGACCGGTCAGGCCGGCCCCGCGGGCCGATGTGTGGGCGTGGTCGTCAGGCCGGGGCCGGGGCGTCGCCGTGCGGTGCGGGCGGGGACGTCAGCGACGCCAGGTAGTCGTCGAGGAGTTCCGCCTGCCGCTGGGCCGGGAACGCCGTGGGGTCGAACAGGGTCTGCACCACCAGCCCGAGCACGAAGGCCTGGGCGCCCGCCGCGATGCGGGCGGGGTCTCCGGCGGGCAGTTCGCCCAGCCGCTGGGCCGCGGAGATCAGATCGCTCAGCTTGTCGCGGCTCCGTGCGTACCTGCGGGCGTGGTCGCCGCTCAGGGCGGAGTCGGCCAGGGCGACATCCCAGGAGGACACCCAGATCCGGTTGGCGTCGGTGGCCTCGGCGTTCAGCGGCAGGATGTCGAGCAGGGCGGCCCGGACGGCGGACAGGCCCGCCCCGGCGGCGCGCCGGGGGCGGGAGGCGCTGCGCTCCTCCAGCAGGTCGAGGGCGTGCGCGACCAGGTCGCGCTTGGCGGGGAAGTAGTGGGTGAGTAGGCCGGTGGTGGCGCCGAGTTCGGCGGCGACGGCGCGCAGGGTCAGCCCGCCGAAGCCGTGCGCGGCCAACACCCGCCAGACCGCCTCGGAGACGTCGCGACGACGGGCCTCGTGGTCCCCCTTGGTGCGTGGCATGCTGCTACCCTACATAGCCATAACGCTTGTTACGTGAATGGGGTCATCAGTTCGCCCTCCCGCTGCGGGACAACGCCGGCCTGGAGCCGCTGGAGATCTGGCACGCCGAGGAGTTCGCCGGCCACCTGGAACGGGCCCGCGAACACATCCGGCCGTGGGTCGGGCCGGCGTTCGTCACCGACGGCCTCGACGGAGCACGGGCCACACTGCGCCGGTACGCCGAACGGCAGGCCGCGGACGGCGCCCGCCTGTACGGCATCCGACTCGACGGCGCGCTGGTCGGCGGCGTGATGTTCACGGACTTCAGCACCGCCTCGGGCTCGTGCGAGATCGGGTGCTGGCTGGAGCCGGCCGCCGAGGGCCACGGCCTGGTGACCCAGGCGTGCCGCGCCCTGCTGGACTGGGCGTTCACCTGCCGGGGACTGCACCGCGCCGAGTGGCACTGCCGGTCCGACAATGACCGAAGCTCGGCGGTGGCCAAGCGGCTCGGCATGACGCTGGAGGGCGTACGGCGCGAATCCTGGCCCTACGCGGGCGTCCGCCACGACAAGCAGATCTGGGCGATCCTCGCCCCCGAATGGCGAGCCGCGGAGAACGCCGGCTGACGAGGGGCCGCGGCACCGAGTCGTCCGCCAGGTACGCGTAGCCCCCGACACCCCGGCGAGCTACGCGGTCGTAGCCCCGGCCGGTCGAGCGGGGACGAACAAGTGCCGGACTGCTGGTGCTGGTGCGCAGGGCGCCTCAACGCCGTGCGTGGCGGATCGTCAACCGTCCGAACCCCATGGTTCCGGAGATCCGGATCCTCGGCCCGTCGGGACGGGAGCGCCGCCGGGGCTTGTAGCGCGAGTCCTTCCACCCGGTGTGCAGGCCCTCGGTGTCGACGATCGCGTCGCGAGGCACCGTGATCTTGGCCCTGCCGGTGCCGAGCTGTAACTCGATGTCGACGACCGGATGCTCGATGACCGCCCGGGACAGGTCCAGGTGCACCCTTCCGAATGCGGACGCGACCTTCAGGGTCCGGGGCACCCGCCATCCGCCGCGCCGCCGGATCCGTCCGCCGGCGACGGCAATGGTGGACGTGGTGCCGGCATGCTCCTCCGGGAGCGAGGCCAGAGCCGCCGCCAGCTCGCTGTGCGTCTTGGCGGTGAGCACCTGGTGGAGGCGTTCGTCCAACTCCTCGTGCGGGAGGTGACCTTCGGCGTACGCCTCCTGCAGGCGCTGCACGGCCGTGTCGCGGTCGTCGTCGCTGAGCGGTCGCGTCGGGTCTTTCGGCGGGGAGGTCACCGTTTCACTCTAGTGCCGTGACGGTGCTGCCGACGCGCCAAGTCTCGTAGGCAGCAACGTATTTGACGGAGAGTCGGCCACTCGGCGCCGCAGCAGGCACGGAAAGCGGGGACTTCCGCGGTCTCGCGGAGGCCGTTGACGGGAGCGCCCCCGCGTCGGTCGCCGGCGGCGACGCCGTGAGCACGCGGCGCCACCGGCACAGGTCGGGCGGGCGCGGGCCGACGTGCGCCGTGCGCGGCATCGCCGCAATCTGGACGCATGGCCTATCGGTGCACGACGGAAGGTGAGCGATGAAGTGCGCAGTCATCGGCGGTACCGGTCTGATCGGATCGCAGGTCGTGAAGAAACTGAACGCCGCAGGGCACGAGGCGGTGCCGCACTCGCTGTCCACGGGTGTCGACGTGATCACCGGCCAGGGCGTGGCGGAGGCGGTGGCCGGAGCCGACGGCGTCGTCAATCTGACGAACTCCCCGACCTTCGACGACGCCTCTCCCGCCTTCTTCCAGACCTCGATGGACAACCTCGTGGCCGCCTGCCACAAGGGCGGGGTGGGGCACTTCGTCATCCTCTCGATCGTCGGCGTGGACCAGGTGCCCGACCTCGCCTACTACCGTGCCAAGGCCCTGCAGGAAGACATCCTCAAGGCCGGGCCGATCCCCTATTCGATCGTCCGCGCCACCCAGTTCATGGAGTTCATCAACGCCGTCATGGCCATGTCCACCGAGGGTGACACCGTCCGCCTGCCCACCACCCCGATCCAGCCGATCGCCGCCCAGGACGTCTCCGACACCGTCGCCGAGGTCGCCGCCGGAACGCCTCTGAACGGAACCCTCGACGTCGGCGGGCCCGACGTCCGTCCCCTCGACGAACTCGGCCGGATCACCCTGGACGCCCGACCCGACGGCCGCACGGTCGTCACCGACGACACCGCCGGCATGTTCGCCGCCGTCGACGGCGATGTGCTCACCACCAAGGGCGACGCACGCATCGCCCCCACCCACTACACCGACTGGCTCGCCCGGCAGTCCGGCTGACACCTACGAGCTGCCCGCCTTAGCGCCTGACCCCGCCGCTGACGGCCGAGACGAGGTCGTCGACGGCCTGGATCACCGCGTCCGCCCGCTCCTCGTGCAGCCACCCGTGCCCCGCGTCGTCGAGGACCCGCTGCTCGCCGCGCGGGGACTCGGCGGCCACCTCGGCGTGCAGGGCGCGCTTGCTCTCGTTGATCTCGCGGAGCAGTTCGGCGGGCCACAGATGGGCCTGGGTGGCGTCGTGGCCCAGGGCCGTGAGCACGATCAGCGGCACGTCGGGGGTGGCCGGGGCGTGCCGGAACTCGGCGGCGACCTTGTCGTAGAGGTTGTGGTTCTCGCGCGAGGCGGCCCGCCAGGTGGCGAGGTGACGCTCCGCCAGGGGCTCGCGCACCGGCTCCGGCCAGGCGGCGAAGTGCCGGAGCATCTGGGCGCGGGACTGTTCGAGCTGTTCCGGCGTGGGCTCGGCCGACTCCTGGCTCCGCATGTGGTCCAGCATCTCGTCGAGCCTCTCCCGTGCCTGCCGGGGAGCGCGGGTCGCCAGGTCCTCGTGGAAGGGGTCGAGCAGGAGCAGGCCGGCCACCTCGTCGGGGAAACGCCTGGCGTAGTGGCGCGCGTAGGCGCCGCCCAGGGAGTGGCCGATCAGCAGGTAGGGGCCGGGAACGCCGACGGTGTGGAGCAGTTCGTGCAGTTCGTCGGTGACTTCGGCCGCGGTGCGGGGCAACTCGGCGGGGTGGCTCCAGCCGTTGCCTCCGCGGTCGTAGAGGACGCTCGTGGTCAGCGCGGCGACACGGTCGTGGATGTTCAGGTAGTCCAGGCTCATCATCCCCGCCCCCGCCAGGAATATCGCGGGCGGTCCGCCGGTGCCGGAGCGGTGCAGCATCAGACGACGACCGCCGCCGATGTCGTGCAGACGCCCCAGGGGAGGTGGCGTACGGGTCATGGGCTGCTCCTCTGCGATGCCGATGCGAAAGGGCTGCGCCCCCGCACTCGTTCTCAACTTTGAGAACGGTATCACTCGTGAGATCGTATGCCCATGGACACGGTCGACCTGCTCCTGCACCCCGTACGGCTGCGCATCGTGCACACCATGTCCGGCGGCCGGACGCTGACCACCTCGCAGCTGTGCGCGCTGCTGCCCGACGTGTCGAAGGCCACCGTCTACCGGCATGTGGGCCTGCTGGCCGACGGCGGCCTGCTGGAGGTCGAGGGTGAGCAGCGGGTGCGCGGCGCCGTCGAGCGCCGCTACCGGCTCCGGCGTGAGCGGGCGGTGATCGACGCCGACACCGCCGCTGCGGTTCCGCCCGAGGACCACCGGCGGGTGTTCGCCGTGGCGATGGCGACCCTGCTGGCGGAGTTCAACGCCTACCTCGACCGGCCCGGTGCCGCCCCCGCCGCCGACCTGGTGGGCTACCGCCAGCACGCGATGTGGCTCAGCCGGGACGAACTGGCCGCGCTGATCGACGAGATGCGCGACGTGCTGATGCGCCGGATCACCAACGAGCCCTCGCCCGAGCGCACCCGCTACCTGATCAGCCCCATCCTCTTCCCCGCCGAGGAGCCACCCGCGGCCGGCGGCGAGCAGCCGTCTCCGCACCCGGCCGACGGGACGTGAGGCGGGACCCGGGACCGCGCGCACCGGGTGCCGGGGGTGCGGGATACTGCCGTACACAACTGCTGGCAAGGGGGGAGCGGTGCGACCGCTGGCGAAGAACGATCCGCGGCAGATCGGCCCGTTCCGGATCATCGGGCTGCTCGGCGGTGGCGGCATGGGGCGGGTCTACCTCGGCCGCGCGGCGGACGGGCGGACGGTGGCGGTGAAGACCGCGCGCGCCGAACTCGCCGACGACCAGGGCTTCCGGACGCGATTCGCCCGTGAGGTGGCCGCCGCCCAGCGGGTGGGCGGACCGTTCGTGGCGCCGGTGGTCGACGCCGCGCCGCACGACGACATGCCCTGGATGGCGACCGACTACGTGCCCGGCGTCTCGCTGACCGCCGCCGTGCACGACTGCGGGCCGCTGCCCGAGCACACGGTGCGGCTGCTGACCGCCGGCCTGCTGCACGCCCTGACCGCGGTGCACGCGCACGGCCTGGTGCACCGCGACCTCAAACCGTCGAACATCCTGCTCACCGCGGGCGGCCCGCGCGTCATCGACTTCGGCATCGCGCACTCCGCCGCGGACACCGCCCTCACGACGACCGGCACCGCCCTCGGCACCCCGGGGTTCATGGCCCCCGAGCAACTGGTCATGACGGGGCCCGAGATCACCGGCGCGGCGGATGTGTTCGCGCTCGGCGGGGTGATCGTCTTCGCGGCGACGGGCGGCGGCCCGTACGGGCACGCCGAGCCGCAGATCCTCATGTACCGCACCGTGCACGAGGAGCCGTTGCTCGACGAACTCCCGGAATCGCTGAGGGAGTTGGCGGGGGACTGCCTGGCGAAGGAACCGGCGCGGCGGCCCGCGCTGCCCGCGCTCATGGCGCGGGTGGGCGCACCGGGCCCGTACGGCGACTGGCTGCCGGAGCCGATCGCCGCACAGCTGCGCCAACTGTCCGCGCGGCTCGGCGACCCCAGGGCCCGGGACACCCGCGCGCCGCGGCCGGCTGCCGAGCGGCCCGTCGACGTCGCCTTCGACCGGCTGCCGACCCGCACGGCCGTGGACGGCCCGGCGCCCTCGCCGCCCGCCCGGCCGACGCACCCACTTCAGCGGCCCGCGTCCCCGGGGCCGAGCCGGCGCCGGGTGCTGACCGCGCTGTCCGCCGTCGGGGTGGTGGCCGGCGGCGGGGCGCTGGCCTGGACGCTGCGGCCGGACGGCGGGACCGGCGGGGACGGCGGCAGCACCGGTACCAGCGCCGGGGGCAAGCCCGGCAGCAGCAGGAAACCGTCCGCCCAGCTGCCGGCGGAGATACGCGCCAAGGGCATCGTCACCATCGGCTCGGACCTCGCCTACCCGCCGATGGAGTTCCTCAGGGACGGCGCGCCCGCCGGCCTCGACGTCGACCTCGCCACCGCCCTCGGCCGTGAGCTGGGAGTGCGCTGCAGGTTCCAGAACTCCGCCTTCGACACCCTGCTCACCGGCCTGCAAGCGGGCCGCTTCGACCTGGTCGTGTCGGCGTTGACCGACACCAAGGACCGCCAGCAGGGGACCGGCGCCAGCGCCAGGACCGGCGGCGTCGACCTGATCGACTACTTCAGCTCCGGTGTAGCCGTCGTCGTCCGCAAGGGCAATCCGGAGGGCATCGAGAAGCCCGTGGAACTGGCCGGCAAGGCGGTCGCCGTACAGCGCGGCACGCTCGCCCATGACCTCCTGCGCGAGCTGAACCGGCAGGTCCCCACGAAGCTGAGGATCAGGCCGTTCGACTCACCGGCCGAGGTCTACGACGACGTCGCCGAGCGCCGCTCCTCGGCCTGCCTCGACGACTTCCCGGTCGCGGCCCACACCGCGGCGACCCGTGCGAACGGCGGCGCGCTCCAACTCAGCGGTACGCCGCTGGAGCCGTTCCCCCTCGGCATCGCGGTCGCCAAGGCCGACACCGCCCTGCGCGACGCCGTGCGGGGGGCCCTGGACCGCCTCATGGCGAGCGGCGAGTACCGGAAGATCCTCAAGAGGTGGTACGTCGAGGGCGGCGCGATGGAGCGGGCGCTGGTCAACGGCGGCCGGTAGCCGGCGGCGTCACTGCCAGCTGGAGACGGAGACCGACTGCACGGAGCCGCCCGGCCGCAGTGCGCCGACCTGTACCGCGCAGTGCGGCGCCGAGTAGAAGGAGCGGGACCGGTCGCCGTTGTTGTAGATCGACTGCGCGGTCTGGACGGGCGTGGCCGCGCACCCGCGCTGCGCATCCGACACGGCCCGCATCTCCCCCTGGAAGGCGGGCTCCGGCCAGAAGCAGACCGAGCCCCGCGGGCAGCCGTGCGGGTCCGACACCTTGCCGGTCCCCGCGTGCGCCGGGACGGTGGCGGTCAGGGCGAGAGCGGCCGCGGCGGCCAGGGAACCGAGTGCCGCGGTGACGTGCTGTGAGCGCATGGGATCTCCCGTGACAGTCGAAACGTGATCCGCACGGGGCGCCCACCTGGGCCTGCGCCGGATGTGCGGGCGGGCTTGGCCTGGTCACACCCACCGGTCCGAGGGACCTTGACCAGGCCAAGGCCGTAGGGACGAGTGTGTGGCAACAGCCGGCGCCGCGTACGGCGTTCGAGTCGCCGTCACGCTTCCGGGCAGCCTTGTACGAGTGTCCGCACGCGCGAGGCGACGCGTTATTCGAACTGTGCGATGCGCGGTGGTGCCGAGGCGGGCGCGGCGGCGTCCCGGCCCCGGCCGGTCACTCCCTTCGATGCTCAGCGCGGAGTGATGGCGATGCCTTCGGGCTCGTGCCCGGTGGGCAGGGTGGAGCGCAGCCGCCGGGCGAAGGGATCGATGACCGACACGGTGTCGGACTGCTCGTTGGTCACCCACACCCGCCGGCCGTCCGGGGTGACGGCGACGCCCTGCGGCTGTACGCCGACGTGGACGTGGCCGACGATGTGACGGGAGGGGATGTCGATGATCAGCAGGCAGTCCCGGGCCGAGTCGGCGACGTACAGGCGCCTGCCGTCGGGGCTGACCGCGTTGCCGAGCGGCGCCCGGCCCCCCGGCAGCGTGGCGACCACGGTGTCGCTGTGGGGGTCGATGACCGACACCGTGCCGGAACCGGTGTTGGAGACGAACACCCGGTTGCCGGAGGGCGAGGAACTGATCCCGCTGGGGAAGTCCCCCACATGGATCTCCCGGATCGCATGCGAGCCCGGGTCGAGCACGGTCACCTCGCCGCCGCCGTTGTCGGTCACATAGGCGCGTCCGTCCGGAATCGTGGTGATGCTGTGCGGCAGCGGCCCCACCGGCACGGTGGCGACCACACGGCGGGCCCGTACGTTGACGACCGAGACCGTGTCCGAGCCGAAATTGGCCACCAGCACACGGTGGCCGTCGCGGGACGGCATCGCCGCGAAGGGCCGGCGCCCCACGTGCACGGTGGCGATGACGAGCCGGGAGGCGGTGCCGATGAAGGAGACGGTGTTCGAACGGCTGTTGGCGACATAGACCACTTCGCCGTCCGGCGCCGCACCCACTCCGGTCGGCCCGTGGCCCACCTGGACGTCGCCGACCCGGCGGTCCAGACGGGTGTCGTATGTCGAGACGGTCGCCGAGCCGCTGTTGGCCACGTAGGCGCTGACGCGCACGGGGTAGCGGGCGGCGGAGTGCCGGGGTGGGGGGTTCGGCGGTGTACCGGCCGCGGCCAGCCCGCAGAGCAGCAGCACGGCGGTGGCCGAGCTCCACCACAGGCGACGGCGGCGGGAGGGTGGCGGAAGGTTCGGATGATGCCAGTCAGGTCCTCTGCCGGGCGGGCCGCTGGTACGAGGGAAACGGTGCATGGCTCTCCTGCAATCAATAGTGATCATTACGGCTCCACAAGATCAGGGATCCCGGGCCACCGCCCTCGGCCATGCCCCAGGCGAGTGAACCGCCACCCACTCGTTGTGCGGTGCACGCGGTCGGCCGTCGCCCGGTCGGCCGAGCGGGCGGATCCGCGATCCGTCCCCGCGGAGGCCGGCCGGGTCCGGCCCGTTCGGCGGCGCCCGCCTCCGGCCACCCGCCGGCGGCCCGCGCCCAGCCGCCCGCACGGTGCCCACCACACCGGCCGGATCGGCCGACCGCCATACTGCGTGCGTTCTTTCCGACGCCCGAAGGGAACCGCACGCCGTGCCCTCTCCTGCCGAACTCCCCCTCACCCGCACCTCGGTGGCGATCGTCGGTGCCGGCCCCGCCGGCTTGGTCGTCGCCAATCTGCTGCGCGCCGCCGGTGTGGACTGCGTGGTACTGGAGGCGGAGAGCCGGGAGTTCATCGAGCGGCGGCCGCGTGCCGGGTTCATCGAGGAGTGGGCGGTGCGCGCGCTGGCCCGGCACGGGCTGGCCGACCGGCTGCTCGAACGGGCCGAGACCCAGGCGGAGTTCGAGTTCCGGTTCGACGGCGAGCGGCACACGGTCCGCACGGCGGAGCTGTCGGGGCGGCGCCACTACGTCTATCCGCAGCCGCTGCTGGTCACCGACCTGGTCGCGTCGTACGTGGACACCGCCGGCGGCGACGCCCGCTTCGGCGTACGAGAGGTGCGGCTGCACGACCTGACCGGCGACCGGCCGGCCGTGTCGTACACCGACCCGGCGACCGGCGACCGGCACCGCGTCGAGTGCGAGTTCATCGCGGGCTGCGACGGCGCGCGCGGGGTGACCCGGGCCGCGATACCCGCCGACCGGGCGGTCCTGACCCGCTACGACCACGGCGTCGCCTGGCTCGCCCTGCTCGCCGAGGCCCCGCCCTCCGCCCAGGGCGTGGTCTTCGGCATCCACGAGCGCGGATTCGGCGCCCATATGGCCCGCAGCCCCCAGATCACCCGTTACTACCTCCAGGTCGCCCCCGGCGAGGACGTCCGCGACTGGCCGCACGACCGGGTGTGGGACGAACTGCGGCTGCGCCTCGCCGCGGCCGGGGCCCCGTCGCTGAACGAGGGGCCCCTGCTCGAAAGGGTGGTTCTGGACATGCACAACTACGTACTGGAGCCGATGGCGTACGGCCGTCTGTATCTGGCGGGCGACTCGGCGCACCTGGTCGCCCCGATCGCCGCGAAGGGCATGAACCTCGCGATCAACGACGCGCTGCTGCTCGCCGACGCGCTGATCGCGCACCGCAGGGGCGACGACAGCGGCCTGGACGCCTACTCGACGGCGTGTCTGCGCCGGGTCTGGCAGTACCTGGAGTTCTCGCAGTGGCTGTCCGAGACGCTGCACGGCGCCTCCTCCGGCGACCGGTTCCGGGCGGGCACGGCGTCGGCCCGGCTGCGCCGGCTGCTGGGCTCCCAGTCCGCGGCGCAGGCGTTCGCCGGGCTGTACATCGGCGAGGAAGCCGACCTGTGAGACGGGGCGGGACGCCGCCGGGAGGTGGTAGAACCTTCGCGAAACCTAGTGTTGAGGTACGGAGAAGGGAGACGTCATGTCCTCGAAGCGCCGTCGTAAGAAGAGGGCCCGCCGCAAGGGCGGAGCCAACCACGGCAAGCGGCCGCAGTGCTGATCTGAGGGCCCCACCCGGTCCCCGGCCCAAGGGGCACCCGCGTGCCCCTTGGGTATGGCCCTGTATGACCCGGTTGACGGCGGATGGACCCGGGTGTCCTATCATCGATCGATGATCTTCATTGTCGTCAAGTTTCCGGTGAAGCCCGAGCACGCCGAAGAGTGGCCCCGGCACGTCGAAGCCTTCACCGCCGCCACCCGCGCCGAACCGGGCAACTTGTGGTTCGAGTGGTCCCGCAGCATCGAGGACCCCCACACCTACGTCCTGGTCGAGGCGTTCAAGGACGACGCCGCCGAAGCGCACGTCAACTCCGACCACTTCCGCGCCGGTCTGGAGACCATGCGTCCCCTGCTGCGGCGCACGCCCGACATCGTCAGCACCACCATCGAGGGCGCGGACGGCTGGAGCGCGATGGGCGAGATCACCATCGACTAGCCGTCGGCAGGCGTGCGGCGCCCGCCGGCTAGCCGACCAGGTGGCCGACGAACCAGTCCCTGGCGAGATCGGCGACCTGGTCGAGGGCGCCGTGCTCCTCGAAGAGGTGGGTGGCGCCGGGGACGACCTCCAGTTGGGTCTCGCAGCGCAGCGCCGCCTCGGCCTCGCGGTTGAGGTCGAGGACCAGGGGGTCGTTGCCGCCCACGATGAGCAGCGTCGGGGCCCGTACGCCGGCGAGCAGCGGACCGGCGAGGTCGGGGCGCCCGCCGCGGGAGACCACGGCGCCGATGTCCGCGTTGGGGGAGGCGGCGGCCCGCAGTGCCGCCGCGGCGCCGGTGCTCGCGCCGAAGTAGCCGATCGGGACGGCGGCCCGGCCGCGCAGCCAGTCGGTGGCGTCGGTCAGCCGCTCGGCCAGCGTCTCGATGTCGAAGACGTTCGCCCGGTTGGCCTCCTCCGCCGGTGTGAGCAGGTCGAAGAGCAGGGTTCCCAGGCCCGCCCGGTTCAGGGCCGTGGCGACCAGGCGGTTGCGCGGGCTGTGGCGACTGCTGCCCGAGCCGTGGGCGAACATCACGATCGCCTTGGCGCCGGCGGGCAGGTTGAGGTCACCGGTCAGCCGGACCCCGGCGGCGTCGATCGCCACCTCCTCCTCCACGTCCGAGCCACCCCCCGCATCGGCCAGCGGATCGCTGTCCGCCGCCGCGCCCTCCCCCTGCGCGGCCCGCTCCAGCAGGGACACCACCTCGTCGTCAGGGGTCTGGGAGAAGTCCCGGTACCACTCGCCGACGGCGGCGAAGCCGAACGGGGTGGACAGGCAGACGAATTCATCGGCCTTGCTGCGGAGCCGATCGGCCGCGTCCGGAGGCGCGACCGGTACGGCCAGCACCACACGGGTCGCGCCCTGCGCCCGTACCACCTCGCACGCGGCGGCCGCCGTGGCGCCGGTGGCGATCCCGTCGTCCACCACGATCGCCGTCCGCCCCTCCAGATGCAGCCGGGGCCGGCCGGCGCGGAACCTGTGCGCCTGCCGTAGGAGTTCCGCCTCCTCGGCCTTCTGCACGGAGTCCACATCCGACTGGTCGAGCCGGCCGCGGCGGACGATGTCGTCGCTGATCACGCGGACGCCGCCCTCCCCGATGGCGCCGAAACCCAGCTCGCGCTGGTAGGGGACCCCCAGCTTGCGGACCACGATCACATCGAGCGGCGCCTTGAGCGCCCGCGCCACCTGGAAGGCCACCGGGACCCCGCCGCGGGGCAACCCCAGGACGACGGGCTCCTCGCCCTCCAGGTGCCGTAGCGCTTCGGCGAGGCGCTGCCCCGCATCCGTACGGTCGGTGAACAGCACAGTGTGCACCCCCTACCCAGGGGAGACGGAAGCCACGTCCACACCTCACCTCCGCACTACCGCAGATGCCGGTGCTCCGCAAGTCGGGAGGCCGGTGCCGTGCGGCCGTGGGTCCGGGCCGGGCGGGGCGTGGTTACCGTCGGCGTATGGCAGGAATCGGAGCGGTTCTGATCGACATCGACGGTGTGCTCACGGTGTCCTGGAAGGCGCTGCCCGGCGCCGTCGAGGCCATGGACCGGCTGCGCGCCGCCGACGTTCCGCTGGCCCTGGTCACCAACACCACCTCACGCACCCGCGCCGAGATCGCCCGGCGACTGGCCGGGGAGGGCTTCGCGGTCGACGCCGACGACATCCTCACCGCCCCCGCCGTGACCGCCGCCTACCTGCGCGCACACCATCCGGGTGCGCGCTGTCTGCTGCTCAGCAGCGGCGAGGTGGCGGACGACCTGGAGGGCGTGGAGATCTGGCCGGGCAGCGGTGCGGAGGCGGGCCGGGACGGGCCGGACGTGGTGGTGCTCGGCGGGGCGGGCGAGGAGTTCGACTACCCGGCGCTCAACGCCGTCTTCGGGTATCTGCGGCGCGGTGCCCGGCTGGTCGCCATGCACCGGAACCTGTACTGGCGGACGGCGGGCGGGCTCGACCTCGACACGGGGGCGTTCCTGCTGGGGCTGGAGCGGGCCGCCGGGGTCGAGGCGGTGGTCACCGGGAAGCCGGCCGCGGAGTTCTTCGCCGCCGCGCTGGCGCATCTCGGCGTCCCCGCCTCGGCGGCGCTGATGGTGGGCGACGACATCGAGTCGGACGTGCTGGCGGCCCAGCGCTGCGGGATCACCGGCGTCCTCGTCAGGACCGGAAAGTATCTGCCGCAGACGCACCGGGCGGCCCACGGCACCCCGGACCACGTACTCGACTCGTTCGCCGACCTGCCGGATCTGCCCGGGCTGCTCGGACGGTGACCGCGGGTGACCGCTAGGGGGTGCCGGGTGTGCTGAGCAGCGTCGCGATGTCCGCTGCCTTCCAGTGGCCGGACGCGCCGGGGCAGCCCGCCAGATACTCGGCGGTCCTGAGCGGGCTCCACCCGTGGGAGTCGATGATGCCGGCCGCGATGTGCTCCAGGTAGGCCGCGGAGGGCGGATTCAGGTTCACGGCGATGTCGTCGCTTCTCCACGGGGCGGTGAGGGTCACTACCGGCAGGCCGTCCAGCGCTCCGGCGCACACCAGGGTCTCGTACCGGCCGGGGCCGATGTGGGCCCGGCCGCGGGTGAGCACATCGGTCAGATCGAGCTCGTCACCCGGCTCGCGGTCCATCTCCTGGGCGGCGATGTCGGAGAACTGAGAGATCGTCAGAAGGTAGGCGCGTCCCGGGAGTTCGGCTGCGGGATGCCGATCCGGTGCGTAGTCGGGGTCGTAGAAGGCCCGGCCGCCGGTCCACACCGTCGATTCGGTGGCGAAGTACATCCGGCCGGGCAGCATGACCGGCGCGGTGTCCGCGGGCGGGCGGGGGTCCCGGCAGCCGGGGTGGCTGCGCAGCCCGCCGGGGGGCCGGCCGCCGGCGAGGTAGTAGGTCAGCCGGTCGAGGTGCATGTTGGAGCCGTACGCGGCGTACCAGAGCTGACGGCCGGGGCGCCGGCCGTGGTCGGGATGCGGGGCTTCGGGGCGTCGGGGCCGGATCACGTCCTCACGTTACGCGGCCACGCCCGGCCCGCCGGACAGCCGCTCCGCGCCGGGCCGCCGACCCGCCCCTGCCGGACGCGGGCCGGGCGGGCGGGGACGGCGCCGCGGAGGCACCATGGCCCTATGCTGCTGGCCGAGCTCGCACGGGTGTCCGGGGCGGTCGCCGCGACCTCGGCGCGCTCACGGAAGATCGCGCTGCTGGCCGGGCTGTTCCGGGCCGCCGCTCCCGAGGACGCCCCCGTGGTCATCCCGTATCTGGCCGGGCGGCTGCCCCAGGGGCGGATCGGGGTCGGCTGGAGCGTGCTGCGCGAGCCGGTCGCGGCGGCGGAATCCGCCACCCTGACGGTGGGCGAGGTGGACGCGGCGCTGACCGGCCTGGCCGGCGTCTCGGGGACCGGGGCGCAGCAGGAGCGGCGCACACGGGTGCGGGCGCTGCTGGCCGCGGCGACCGCCGACGAGCAGCGGTTCCTGGTGGGACTGCTCACCGGCGAGGTGCGCCAGGGCGCGCTGGACGCCCTCGCGGTCGAAGGGCTCGCCGCGGCGAGCGATGTGCCCGCGGCGGAGGTGCGCCGGGCGGTGATGCTGGCGGGATCGCTGCCGGACGTCGCGGCGGCCCTGCTAGCTCAGGGGCCGCCGGCGCTCGTACGGTTCCGCCTCACCGTCGGCCGACCCGTCGGGCCGATGCTCGCGCACAGCGCCAAGTCGGTGGCCGAGGCGATCGACCGGCTCGGCGCCTGTGCCGTGGAGGAGAAGCTCGACGGCATCCGCGTACAGGTGCACCGGGACGGGCCCGACGTCACGATCCACACCCGCACGCTGGACGAGGTCACCGCCCGCCTGCCCGAGGTCGTCGCGGTCGCCCGTGCGCTGCCGGCCGAGCGGTTCATCCTGGACGGCGAGGTGATCGCCCTGGACGACGCGGGCCGGCCGGTGCCGTTCCAGCGGGTCGCGGGCCGCTTCGGCTCGCGGGTCGACGTCGCCGCCGCGCGGGCCGCGCTGCCGCTGTCCCCGGTCTTCTTCGACGTGCTGTCGCTCGACGGCCGCGATCTGCTGGAACTGCCCGGCGCACAGCGGCACCGCGAGCTGGCCGGGCTGGTCCCCGAGCAGGTGCGGGTGCGCCGCTGCGTGGTGGCGGACCCGGCCGACGCCGCGGCGCGGGCGGCGGCCGAGGAGTTCTGGTCCCGGACGCTGCGCCGGGGCCATGAGGGCGTGGTGGTCAAGGCGCTCGACGCCCCGTACAGCGCCGGCCGCCGGGGCGCCGCATGGCTGAAGGTGAAGCCCGTACACACCCTCGACCTGGTGGTGCTCGCGGCGGAGTGGGGCCACGGCCGGCGCACCGGGAAGCTGTCCAACCTCCACCTCGGCGCACGCGGGCCGGACGGCGGATTCGTCATGCTGGGCAAGACCTTCAAGGGGCTCACCGACGCCACCCTCGACTGGCAGACCGAGCGGTTGCGGGCGCTGGCGGTGGCGGACGACGGCTACGTCGTGACGGTGCGTCCGGAACTCGTCGTGGAGATCGCCTACGACGGACTGCAGACCTCGTCGCGCTACCCGGCGGGTGTGACCCTGCGCTTCGCGCGGGTGCTGCGCTACCGGGAGGACAAGACGGCGGCGGACGCGGACACGGTGCAGACCGTGCTCGCCGCACACGATGCCGCCGGGGGAGCGTAGGACCGTGGCGGGCAGGCGGAGCGCCGGGCTGCTGCTGTACCGCGACGGCGGCGAGGGCACCGAGGTCCTGCTGGCGCACATGGGCGGTCCGCTGTGGGCCCGGCGGGACGCGGGCGCCTGGTCGGTGCCCAAGGGGGAGTACGTGCCGCCGGAGGAGGCGCTGGCCGCGGCGCGGCGGGAGTTCGAGGAGGAACTGGGGATGCCGCCGCCCGACGGGCGGTACGTGCCCCTGGGGGACGCCCGCCAGTCGGGCGGCAAGGTGGTGACCGTCTGGGCCGTGCACGGCGATCTCGATCCGGAGCGGATCGTGCCCGGCACCTTCGACATGGAATGGCCGCGCGGCTCCGGGGTGATCCGCAGCTTTCCCGAGATCGACCGGGTGGCGTGGTTCCGGCCGAAGGACGCCGGGGAACGGCTGGTCAAGGGCCAGCGGGTGTTCCTGGAACGGCTGGCGGAGCGGCTCTCGGGCCCCCGAACGGCCCTGTGAAGGCCGGGACTTGACCCCTCGGACAAGGCCCTACGGCAGCACCTGGATCTTCCGCCCCTCGCCCGCCTGGAACCGGCCCAGCCCCTCCGCGTAGTCGTCCAGCGGCAGCCGGTCGCTGATGAAGACCTCCGGATCGAGGACACCGGCCGCGAAGAGCCCGGCGGCGCGTTCGTAGCTGTGCAGGACGGCCATCGAGCCGGTGATGGTGATCTCCTGGTTGTAGATGCGGTACGGCTCGATGGTGGCGCGCGCGGCGTAGTCGGCGACGCCGAACTGGAGGAAGGTGCCGCCTCTGCCGACCCGGCCCAGCGCGTCCTGGATGGCGCGCTCGTTGCCGGTGGCGTCGATGACCACGTCCCAGCCGCGCGGGCGGTCCAGCTCGTCGGCGGAGCCGGCCGCGTTGCTGCAGCCCAGGGTGCGGGCGGTGGCCAGCCGCCGGGGGTTGATGTCGACGACGTCGACGCCGGCCGCGCCGGTGCGCTTGGCCAGCTCCAGCATCATCAGGCCCATCGTGCCCGAGCCGTAGATCAGGACGTGGGTGCCCAACTGCTGGGAGCGCAGGATGTCGTAGCCGCGTACGGCGCAGGACAGCGGCTCGATCAGGGCCGCGTCCTCGGTGCGTACGTGGTCGGGCAGCTTGACGCAGTTCGCGACGGGGGCGACGGCGAACTCCGCGGCGCCGCCGGCCGTGGTCACCCCGATCGCGGACCAGCGCTCACAGAGGTTGTTGCGGCCGATGCGGCAGTAGTGGCATTCGTGGCAGTAGAGGGAGGGATCGACGGCCACCCGGTCGCCCTCGACGAGTTCGGTGACGGCACGGCCGGTGGCGACGACCGTACCGGCGAACTCGTGCCCGGGGACCACCGGCAGGGTGGGCGCGAACTCGCCCTGGAGGATGTGCAGATCGGTGCCGCACAGCCCGCAGGCGGCGACCGCGACCACGACCTCGCGGGGACCGGGGGAGGGGTCCGGCACGGTGGCGACCTCGACCTTGCCGGGGGCGCTGATCACTGCGGCTTTCATTTCACGGCTCCGAGCGAGAGGCCCTGGACGAGCTTGTCCTGGGCGGCGAACCCGGCGAGGAGCACCGGGAGGGAGATGACGGTGGCCGCGGCGCACACCTTGGCCAGGAACAGGCCCTGGCTGGTGACGAAGCCGGTCAGGAACACCGGGGAGGTCCCGGCCACGATCCCGGTCAGGACCCGGGCGAAGAGCAGTTCGTTCCAGCTGAAGATGAAGGAGATCAGGGCGGTCGCGGCGATGCCGGGCATGGCGACCGGGGCGACGATCCGCAGCAGGGTGGTGTGCAGCCCCGCCCCGTCGATCGACGCAGCCTCCAGCATCTCGACCGGGACCTCGTTGAGGAACGACCGCATCATCCACACCGCGATCGGCAGGTTCATCGAGGTGTAGAGGACGACCAACAGCCAGATGTTGTCGAGCATCCCGGTGTTCTGCGCGACGAGGTAGATCGGCAGCAGTCCGGCGACCAGCGGCAGCATCTTGGTGGAGAGGAAGAAGAAGAGGACGTCGCTCCACTTGCGTACGGGCTTGATGGACAGCGCGTACGCGGCGGGTACGGCCAGCGCCAGTACCAGCAGCGTGGAGACGACCGAGGCGGTCAGCGAGTTGATCAGCGGCGGCCAGGGGCTGACGCCGGTGCCCTGGCCGAAGAACTCGCGGTAGCCGTGCAGGGTGAGGGGGGCGCCCACGCTCGGCGGGTTGGTCGCCGCGTCCGTCTCGCTGTGGAAGGACGTCAGCACCATCCAGGCGACGGGCAGGAAGAAGGCGATCCCGCAGAGCCAGGCCGCCAGGCCCAGCAGGCTGCCGGTGCGCCGCCGGCGCCGGGTCGCGGGTGCGCCCGCGGGGCGCCGGGTCAGCGGTGCGCTGGTCATCGGGAGACCTCCTCGCGCAGCAGGGACGAGACGGTGCGCAGCGCGAAGGTCGCCACCAGCAGCGAACACAGCACGACGACGACGCCTTGCGCGGACGCCCGTCCGTAGTCGTGGGCCTGGTAGAAGGTCTGGTAGATGGTGTAGGGGAGGTTGGCGGTGCCGAGGCCGCCGGAGGTGATGGTGAAGACCGCGTCGAAGTTCTGGACGACGTAGATGGTGCCCAGCAGCGCGGCCAGTTCGAGGTAGCGGCGCAGGTGCGGCAGCGTCAGATAGCGGAAGATGTCGAAGGCGGAGGCGCCGTCCATCCGCGCCGCCTCGATGGCGTCCGTCGCCCGGCTCTGCAGACCGGCCAGCAGGATCAGCATCATGAACGGCGTCCACTGCCAGATCAGCGACACCTCCACCGCGGCCAGCGGCGAGTCGGTCATCCAGTCCGGCTGCGGCGGGTGGTCGCTGCCGAACAGGCCCCATATCCACGTCAGCGCGCCGTTGAGCAGCCCGTAGGAGGCGTTGTACAGGGCGTGCTTCCACAGCAGCGCGGACGCGACGGGCACCACCAAAAACGGGGTGATGAGCAGGGTGCGGACGATGCCGCGGCCGCGGAAGCCGCGGTCCAGCAGCAGCGCGAGGCCCAGCCCCAGCAGCAGGCTGACCAGCACCACGGTCACCGTCAGCACCACCGTCGTGAGGACCGAGGAGCGCATCGCGGGGTCGGTGAAGACGGCCACGTAGTTGTCGAGGGCGGCGAAGCCGCGGTTGTCCGGCGCCAGCGCGTTCCACCGGGTGAAGGAGATCACCACGGTGGCCACGAAGGGCAGTTGGGTCACGACGATCAGGAAGACCAGCGCGGGCAGCAGCGGAGCCCGTCGGGCCCAGTCCTTGGCCCGCTGCGCCCGCCGGGCACGGGCCGTCCGTCTGCCGCCGTCGGCCGGGACGGTGCCCCGGCCGTGGGGGACGCGCCGGGTCGGCTCAGCGGCTGTGGTAGGCATCCGACACCTCCTGCGCCAGCCGCTGGCTCTTCTCCAGGGCCTCGGAAACGCTCTGCTTGCCGGCGATCGCCGAGCTCACTTCCTGGGAGACCTTGGTGCCCAGGTCGGCGAACTCGGGGACGCCGACGAACTGGATGCCGGGGGCCGGACGCGGCTGCACGCCCGGGTCGTCCGGCCGGGCCGAGCTGATCGCGTCCTTCGTCGCCTGGGCGAACGCTCCGGACGCCCGGACGTACTGCGGGTTCTGGTAGGTGGACGCCCGCTTGCCCGCGGGCACGTTGGCCCAGCCCAGCTTGCGGCCCACCAACTGCTCGTACTCCTTGCTGGAGGCCCAGCTGATGAACTTCCACGCCGCGTCCTGGTTCCTACTGGCCTTCTGCACGCCCCAGGCCCAGGTGTACAGCCAGCCGGAGCTGGACGTCCGGTCGACCGGGGCCGGTGCGTAGCCGACCTTCCCGGCGACCTTGGAGCCGGTGCCCTCCAGGGAGCCGGCGCCGGCGGTCGCGTCGTACCACATGGCGACCTTGCCCTGCTGCATGTCGTTGAGGCACTCGGTGTAGCCGGCCTGCGGCGCGCCCGCCTCTCCGTGCTTGCGGACCAGATCGACGTAGAACTGGGTGGCCTTGGTGAACTCGGGGCTGTCGAGCTGCGCCTTCCAGTCCTTGGTGAACCAGGTGCCGCCGAAGGTGTTGACGACCGTGGACAACGGGGCGATCACCTGGCCCCAACCGGGCTGGCCGCGCAGGCAGATGCCCTTCATGTCCTTGCGGAAGCCGTCCAGCTCGGCGGCCATGGAGGCGACCTGCTGCCAGGTCGGCCGCTTGGGCATGGACAGCCCGGCCTCCTTGAACAGGTCCTTGCGGTACATCAGGAACGACGACTCGCCGTAGAAGGGCTGCGCGTACATCTGGCCGTCGACGGCGGTGAGGGACTTGCGGAGCGGCGCGAGGATGTCCTTCTGGTCGAACTTCGGGTCCTTGGCGGCCCGTTCGCCGAGCGGGGCGAGCCATCCGTTGAGGGCGTACATCGGCGTCTCGTAGTTGCTGAGACTGGCCACGTCGTACTGCCCGGCCTGGCTGGAGAAGTCCTGGCTCATCTTGTCGCGCAGGTCGTCCTCCGGCAGCACGGTGTAGTTCACCTTGATGCCGGTCTTCTTGGTGAAGTGCTCGGCGGTGAGCTTCTGCAGATCCACCATCTGCGGGTTGTTCACCATCAGCACGTTGAGGGTGTCGGAACCGCCCTTGCCCGTGGCGCCGAAGCCGCCGGAGCAGCCGGCGGTGGACAGCGTCAGGGCCAGGGCGACCGAGGTCAGTCCTACGGCGCGGCAGGTACGGCTGCGCATGGGGGATCGTGCTCTCACGGCTCTTGCCTTTCTGGGGACGTACGGGGGACGTCTGGGTGCCCGCGGGCACGATGGGGAGACCGTCCGGCGGCCGGGGCGGCCGTCGGCGGGACTTGTGGGGTTGCGTACGGGCCGGTTCGTCCGGGCGGCCCCGCCCGGTCAGACCCGGAGCACCTGCGGCCCGAGGAGGGAGTAGCGGTGGGCCTCCGGCGCGGACAGGCCCGCGTCGGTGACGATCGTGTCGAAGTCGCCGACGTCGGCGAACCGGCAGAAGCTGCTGGCGCCGAACTTGCTGTGCACCGCGACCAGCACCCGCCGCCGCGAGGAGCGCACGGCCTGCTCCTTCACCTCGGCGACCGCCGGATCGGGGGTGGTCAGACCGTGCTCCCGGGAGACGCCGTTGGCTCCGATGAAGGCCAGGTCGATCACGAATCGGGCGAGCATGTCCCGGGCCCAGGACCCCACCGTCGCCTGCGTACCGGAGCGGACCCGCCCGCCGGCCAGCAGGACGGTGGTCGACTCGGACGCCGCGACCAGCGACGCGGTCCGCAGCGACGCGGTGATCACGGTGAGCGGACGGTCGGTGGGCAGCAGCACGGCGACCAGCTCCGGTGTGTAGCCCTCGTCGACGAACACCGTCTCGGCCTCGCCGACCAGCGCCGCCGCGGCCGCGGCGATCCGGCGCTTCTCCGCCACCAGCTGCGTCTCGCGCCGGGCCAGCGTGGTCTCGAAGCCGGCGCTCTCCACCGGATAGGCCGCGCCGTGCGTGCGGCGGATCAGGCCCCGGCGCTCCAGCTCGCTCAGGTCCCGCCGTACGGTCTCGCGGGCCACCCCGAACTCGGCTGCGGCATCGGCGACCTCGACCCGGCCGGACTGCCGGGCGAGCGCGAGGATGCGGTGCTGGCGTTCCTCTGCCCTCATGGCTCACTCCTGCCCGATTTCTGGCTGATTCCGGCTTCCGTTCGGTCACGGGACTGCCCGTTTCCGTCCGCATCAGGTTTATAGCAAGCAGCCACCTGCGCAGAGCTGCCCGTCACCACGGAAAACCTGCCCGTTTCTGCCTGCTTTCTGACCGCGTCCCCCGGGCCCACCGCCCGGCCGCGTGCCCGTACGGGCCTGGTGGCGGGCCCGTCGTCCACAACATCCACCCCCCCCGCGCCCACCGGCCACGACCGGCCGGTGCCCGACGGCCGGCGGGACCGTCGGGGTGGTGCCCCCGCCCCTGGCGCTTAGGGTGGACGCCATGAGCTCGGAGATGCGGTCGTTGGCGGTCACTGCGATCGTGGAGGCGGAGGAGTGTGCGGTCCTGCGGGTCAGCGGGGAGCTGGACCTCCGCACCGAGCAGGCCTTTCTCTCCGAGGCGCGGTCCGTGGTCTCGGCCGGCCACCGCTTCCTGGTGCTCGATCTGACCGCCCTGCGCTTCTGCGACTCGCGGGGGCTGAGCTGTCTGCTCGCCCTGGAATGGCTGTGCCGGAGGCTGGAGGGGCGGCTGCTGCTGGCGTCGCTCGGCGTGCGGATGCTGCGGCTGCTGATCGGCACCCAGTCCCTCAACGTCTTCTCCTGCTACCCCACGGTCGGTCATGCGCTGGCCGCCGTCCCCGACGGCAGCCGCCCGGTGTGGCCGCCCGCTTCACCCGGCCCGTCCGTGTGAAGCGGCGGTGCGCCCGGCTGACGGTCGGGAGGCCGGGCAGCGCATCCCCAGCCACGCGCCGTCGAACCGGGCGAAGGTGATCTTCCGGTACGGGCCGGATTCGTACAGCAGCCCGAAGGTGCCGTCCCGCAGCCGGGTCAGCGTCGAGTAGGCCGCCGCGCCCGGCGCGACGGTCCGGGCGATCGGCCAGCTCCGCCCGTCGTCGCAGGACGCCCGCACGGTCAGGTTCTCGCGCGCGCCGGTGCTCGCCGTGTTGCTGAACAGCAGCCAGTGGGCACGCGGCTGACGGGCCGGCGCCCACGGGTCGTAGCGCAGGATCGAGGCGTTGTTCGCCGGATCGATCAGCTCGTCGTCCGCGGCCGGGGCGCTGTAGGTCAGCCCGCCGTCCCGCGAGTGGGCGACCAGCCGCCTTCTGACGCCGTTGGTACGGCTGTTGAGCATGATGCGGCCATCGGCCAGCTCGACGGTCTTGTTCTCGTCCATCCGCGGGCCCACCGGCTCGCCCATGTGCCAACTCGCGCCGTGGTCGTCGCTGTACGCGCTGGCCGCCCACATGCTGCCGTCCGCCTTGCGGAACGCGTACTGCTGCAACAGCCGCCCCCCGGAGAGCTGGCTGCCGGCCCCCGAGGAGGCGAAGATGCCACGCCAGGACGGGTCCTTGAGGTCGCGGGTCAGCCGCCGGTTGCGCCAGCTGCGGCCGCCGTCGTCGGAGTAGCTGTAGTCGGTGTGCAGCACACGGGTGCTGTCGTGGGCGTTGCCGCTCCCCGCGCTGCCGAAGCCGACGCCCTTGGGCGCGTACGCGTGGAAGAGGAAGACCCGGCCGGTCTGCCGGTCGACGAGCAGACTCGGGTCGCCCGCGCCCACCCCGCCGTCGTAGTCCACCACCGCCCTGGGGGCGCTCCAGGTGCGCCCGTCGTCGGTGCTCCGCCGGACCATCACGTCCACGTTCCCCGGCAGATCGGCCCCGCTGTCGTTGCGCCGGTCGTAGGCCGCGAGGAGGGTGCCGTCCGGCAGGGTGGTCAGCGCCGGAATGCGGTAGGTGTGCGCGCCCTGCCCGGACAGCGCCAGATCGGTGGTCTCGTACAGGGCGGGCCGGGCGGCCGTGCGGTGCGGCTCGGCGGCGGGCGCCCAGGGGGCGGTCGGCAGGCCGGTGCCGACGGCGAGCAGCGCGGCCAGCGCGAGCAGACGGGCGGCTTTCACCGGTACCTCCAGGGCCGGACGCGGTGGGGCCGCTCCAGGGTGCGGGAGGCCGCCGGAACGGGCGCGCCGAGCGGCTCCGTCGGGGTGAGGCGGGCCCTTCGCTACGGCGTGGCGCCCTCCCGCAGCGCGTCGATCAGCGCCGCCACCGACGGCCTGCGGCGCGCCGCGGAGCCGACCGCGACCACGATGTGGCGGACGACCGGATCCCGCAGCGGCACCGCCGTGATGCCCTGCGAGCGCAGCCGCAGCATCAGCTCCGTCAGCGGCGCGACGCCCAGCCCCGCCCCGACCATCGCCAGCGACGTGGCTGTGTCGGTCACCTCGTGGACCACCTGCGGCTCGAAGCCCGCCCGGCGGCACACGGCGCGGATCGCCCGCCCGTAGTACGAGCCGGCCGCCGGCAGGATCCAGTCGCAGTCGGCGGTCTCCGCGAGCCGCAGCGCACCCGCCCGCCCCTCCGGCACGTCCCATGGCGGCCGCCCACTGGGCACCGCGAGCGAGAACCGTTCGGAGCGCAGCCGCACCAGCTCCACCGCGCCGTCCCGGACCAGCGGCGCGTCCGGATAGTCCAGCCCGAGCGCCAGCTCCACCCGTCCGGCGCACACCTCCGCGTACGCCTGGTCGACCTCCACCTCGCGGCTCTCCACCCGCACACCGGGGTGCCGGGCACCCAGCCGGCGCAGGGCCGGCGGCAGCAGCACCGCGGCCGCCATACCGAACACCCCCAGCCGCAGCCGCGCCCGCGGCTCCCCGCGGCCCCGCTCCAGCGCCGCCACCGCCTCCGCCTGCGCGGCCAGGATCCGCTCCGCGTGGTCGGCGAGCGTGTGCCCGGCGTCCGTCAGCTCCACCCGGCGCCCGGCCCGCCGGACCAGCTCCGAGCCGGTGGCCCGCTCCAGCGCCGCGATGTGCTGCGAGACCGCGCCCGGCGTATAGCCCAGGGCCGCGGCCGCCGCGGTCATCGTGCCGCTCCGGGTCAGCTCCAGCAGCGTCCTGAGCTGGACCCCTGGCAATTCCATGGCGGCACCCTACCCAGCGCCACCGGCCCGCCCGGCCCCGTGCGCCGCCTTGCCAAACCCCCTGGGGCCCAGAAGTCTTAATAGATCGCGTCCAGCAACTGTGGATGGACGCGGCACCGCCCGCCCGTCACCATCTGAACCACCGGTGACCGCGCTCCACCCGCACCGGTGCGTCCGACCTCCCACCCACCACTCCGTACCGCACCAGCAGACCGGAAGGCGGCCCGGATGGCATCCACCGCGACCTCGGCGAAGGCCCGGGTCCCCCTCCCCGAACAGGCCGACGTCGTGATCATCGGCGGCGGTGTCATCGGGGCGAGCATCGCGTTCCACCTGGCCGAGGCGGGCGTGACCGGAGTGCTCCTGCTGGAGCGCGACCGGCCCGCGTCCGGCTCGTCCGGCAAACCCGTCGGCGGCGTCCGCGCCCAGTTCTCCGACCCGCTCAACATCCAGCTCGGCCTGCGCAGCCTGGACGCCTGGCGGGACTTCGCCCGGCGGCCCGGCGCCGCCGTGGGACTGGAGTCCGTCGGCTACCTCTTCCTCCTCGGCGACGACCGCGAACTGGCCATCTTCACCGAGGGAGTGCGGACCCAGAACGCATACGGCGTCCCCAGCCGCATCATCAGCCCGCGCGCCGCCCAGGAGCTGTGCCCGTACCTCGACCCGGGCGGCATCGTCGCCGCCGCCTTCTCACCCACCGACGGCTACGCGCTGCCGCGCTCCGCGGTGACCGGCTATCTGCACGCCGCCCGCCGGCTCGGCGCCGGCGTGCGCACCCACTGCCCGGTCACCGCCCTCGACACCGCCGACGGTGCCGTGCAGGCCGTCCGCACCCCGCACGGCACCGTCCGCACCCCCGCCGTCATCTGCTGCGCGGGCGCCTGGTCCGGGGCCGTCGGCGCCATGGCGGGCGTCGACCTGCCCGTCACCCCGCTGCGCCGGCAGATCGCCTTCACCGGGCCGCTGCGCCCCGCACCGCCCCGCATCCCCTTCACCCTCGACTTCGACTCCACCCTCTACTTCCACAACGACGGCGCCGGCGGTCTGCTCATGGGCCTGTCCGACCCCCGCCAACAGCCCGGATTCCAACGGGACTTCACCCGCGAATGGCTCGCCCCGTTCCGTGCCGCGGCGGCCCGCCGGGCACCGGAACTCGCCCGCCTGCCCGTCGTCGACGGCTGGGCCGGCCTCTACGAGATGACCCCCGACCGCAACGCGCTGATCGGCGAGGCCCGCCGGCCCGGCCGGTTCCTGTACGCCACCGGCTTCTCCGGCCACGGCTTTCTGCAGGCCCCCGCCGTGGGCGAACTCGTCCGCGACCTGTACCTGGGCCGCGAGCCGTTCGTCGACATCGGGCCGCTCGCCGCCACCCGCTTCGACGACACCACCCGTCCCGCCGGCCGCCCCGAGGCCCACATCATCTGACCCGGTCCGCCCCGACCCCCGGAGCTGCGTATGGTCCCCACCTGGCAACTGCGCGCCGCGTTCGCCCGCCGGCTCTCCGCCATGTACGGCACCGAAGTCCCCGCGTACACCACGCTGCTGGACGTGGCCGGGCAGGTCAACGACGAGGTCGCGGCCCGGGATCCGGACGCGGGCCGGCTCGGCGGCATCAGCCGGGTCACCGCGGAACGCCACGGCGCGATCCGCGTCGGCACCCCCGCGGAACTGCGCCAGGCCGCCCAGATCTTCGCCGCGTTCGGCATGCACCCGGTGGGCTTCTACGACCTCAGGGACGGCGACGAGGGCGCCGTACCCGTCGTCTCCACCGCCTTCCGGCCGATCGGCGGCGAGGAGCTGGACCGCAACCCCTTCCGGGTCTTCACCTCGCTGCTGACCACCTCCGACCGCCGCTTCTTCGACGCCGGCCTGGCAGCCCGGGTCGAGGCCTTCCTCGCCCGCCGGCAGCTCTTCCCGCCGGAACTCCTCGCCCTGGCCGAACGCGCGGAGCAGACCGCAGGGCTCCCCGAGCCGCAGGCCGAACGCCTCCTCACCCTGGCGGTCGCCGCGTTCGCGCTCTCCCCGGAACCCGTCGACCGCGCCTGGTACACCGAACTGGAGCGCATCTCCGCGGTCGCCGCCGACATCGGCGGGGTGACGACCACACACATCAACCACCTCACCCCGCGCGTCCTGGACATCGACGCCCTCTACCAGCGGATGGCGGAGCGCGGCATCACCATGATCGACCGGATCCAGGGGCCGCCGCGCTGGGAGGGCCCCGACGTCCTGCTGCGCCAGACCTCCTTCCGGGCGCTGGCCGAGCCCCGCAGGTTCCGCGCGGCCGACGGCCGGGTCACCGTCGGATCGCTCCGGGTCCGCTTCGGCGAGGTCGAGGCGCGCGGCATCGCCCTGACCCGCGCCGGCCGGGCCCGCTACGACCACCTCATGGCGGAGACCGACCGCCGGATGGCGCGCAGCCCGGGCGCCGACCGGCAGGCGGTGGCCCGCGACCTGTGGCGCCAGGGCTTTCCCCCCACCGAGCACCAACTCGCCGTCGCGCACCAGGCGTTCTTCACCTACCAGCCGGCCACCGACCGGCCCCGGGACGGCCGGCGCCCGCCCGCCGATCTCGCCGGCCTGCTCACCCAGGGCTGGCTCACCGCCCACCCCGTCGTCTACGAGGACTTCCTGCCCCGCTCCGCCGCCGGCATCTTCCGCTCCAACCTGACCGGCGACGGCACCCGTGACGCGGACCTGGCGGGCGACCCCTTCGACGCACACCGCCTGTCCGAGGCGATCGGCCGGCCGGTGCTCGACCCGTTCGCGCTCTGCGCCCGGCAGCAGGACCACTCGCTGCGGCAGGCACTGTTCACCCTGCAGGCGAGCGCGGCGCTGCGCGCACTGGACGACGGGGAACTCGTCGACACCGAACCGGCCGGCGCGGATCCGGGCGTCCCGGACCCGGCCCGCTGACCCACCGCCCACCCCACCTTCACCCAGGAGTTCCGCCATGCCCGCCACCGACTCCGCCGGCCACCGGCTCCCCGACACCGACGCCCTGCGCGCCCGCGCGGCAGCCGCCCTCGGCCGCTGCGGCGTGGACCTCGACGCGTACACGGGTGCCGCGGCGGCCGACACCGTCCTCGCCCGTACGCCGCTGACCGGCGAAACCCTCGCCCACCTCGCCGCCACCACCCCCGAGCAGGCCGACGCGGCCGTCGCCGAGGCGCACCGCACGTTCGAGGACTGGCGCACCGTGCCCGCCCCGCGGCGCGGCGCACTCGTCAAGCGGCTGGGCGAACTCCTGACCGCCCACCGGGAGGACCTCGCCGACCTGGTCACCATCGAGGCCGGCAAGATCCGCTCCGAGGCGCTCGGCGAGGTGCAGGAGATGATCGACATCTGCGACTTCGCCGTCGGCCTGTCCCGGCAGCTCTACGGCCGGACCATCGCCGGCGAGCGGCCCGGTCACCGGCTGTCGGAGAGCTGGCACCCGCTCGGCGTGGTCGGCGTCCTGTCCGCCTTCAACTTCCCCGTCGCCGTCTGGTCCTGGAACACCGCCGTCGCCCTGGTCTGCGGCGACACCGTCGTGTGGAAGCCGTCCGAGCTGACCCCGCTCACCGCCCTGGCCTGCGACGGGCTGCTGGCCCGCGCGGCCGCCGACGTGGGGGCGCCGGCCGGGGTGCACCGGCTGCTGCTCGGGGACCGGGAGTGCGGCCGGCGGCTGGTCGACGACCCCCGGGTGGCGCTGGTCAGCGCGACCGGCTCGGTAGGGATGGGACGGCAGGTCGCGCCCCGGGTCGCCGCCCGCTTCGGCCGCTGCCTACTCGAACTCGGCGGCAACAACGCCGCCGTGGTCGCCCCCTCGGCGGACCTTGACCTCACCGTCCGCGGCGTCGTCTTCTCCGCGGCGGGCACCGCGGGCCAGCGCTGTACGACGCTGCGCCGGCTGATCGTCCACGAGGACCTCGCCGACCGCCTCGTCGAGCGGATCGTGCACGCCTACGGACAGCTGCCGCTGGGCGACCCGTTCGACCCGGCCACCCTCGTCGGCCCGCTCATCAGCACCGCCGCCCACACGGCGATGTCCGAGGCGCTGGCCGAGGCGCAGCGCTGTGGCGGCAAGCTGCTGGCCGGCGGCGAACGGTGCCTGACGGACCAGGCCCCGCACGCCGCCTACGTCCGGCCGGCGATCGTCCGGATGCCCGAGCAGACCGAGATCGTCCGCACCGAGACCTTCGCGCCGATCCTGTACGTGCTGACCTACCGCACCCTTGAGGAGGCCATCGCCCTGCACAACGGCGTTCCGCAGGGCCTGTCCTCCAGCATCTTCACCCGCGACCAGCGCGAGGCCGAGCGGTTCCTGGCCGCGGACGGGTCCGACTGCGGTATCGCCAATGTCAACATCGGCACGTCCGGCGCGGAGATCGGCGGTGCGTTCGGCGGCGAGAAGGAGACCGGCGGCGGCCGCGAGTCCGGCTCCGACGCCTGGCGCGCCTATATGCGGCGGGCCACCAACACCGTGAACTACTCGGCGGAGCTGCCGCTCGCGCAGGGCGTCAGTTTCCTCTGAGCGTGCCACCGGGCCGGCCCGGGGCAAACCCGCCCCGGCCGGCCCGGCCGAGATCCTGGACGAGGGTGGGCGACGGGCGCGGGATCTCGCCGAAGTCCTCGTCGTCGCTGTCCACGACCAGCCGGTTGATCACGTTCTCCAGGGCCGTCGGCAGGGTCGGGGCGAGCCCGCTGTGCCACTGGACCAGGAGGTTGTGCCGGGCGGCGTCCGGCAGCAGCTGCTTGTCGTCGAACGCCGCCCCCGACGGGCGCTCCTCGTCGGGGGCGTGCGCGGCCTGCTCGCGCCAGTAGGCGGCGTCGCGGTACTCGCCGTTGCGGCGGTGGGAGAGGTACAGGCAGTAGGCCGCGGTCCGGCTGCCGGCGCCGGCGCCGAAGTGCCACCAGAAGTGCGCCGCGTCGCAGCGTCCGGTGATGTGCAGCAGACAGGCGAAGACCAGCGCGCCCTCGGGGTCGATGTGGTGGTCGTTGACCAGCCGCTCCAGGCTGGCCGCGGCCGCCGCGGCGTTGACCACCAACGCACAGGCCAGCTGGAGTTCGTGGGTGGCCTCGTCGCGGGCGCTGGGGTAGGCGCTGGGCGCCCCGCGGTCGGCGTGCCCCGGCAGCACCGCCGCCCGTGGCCCGTCCGCCCCCGTCCGCAGGGCGACGGTCCGTGCGCCGGGGCCGCCGGGCACAGTACGGTCGGCGAGGTCGCAGATGCCGGCCAGGCCGTCGATTCCGGACACCGCGGCGGCGGCGCTCAGCAGCGTCTCGACGGTCTCCCGGCGGCCGGCCGGGCGTGGGTGCGACATGGTTCAGTTCCCCCTGGTGTTTCCCTGGTCGATGCCGAGAGCCGCGGCGAGCTTGCGCTTGCCGCGGCTCGCATAGGAGCGGACGGTGACTTCGTCGACCCCGAGCAGCCCCCCGATCTGGGCGTCGCTGTAGCCGATGACATGCCGCAGCACGATCACGTCGCACTGTCGCTCCGGCAGCCGGGCGATGGCGGCGTACAGCCCCAACTGGCTCTCCAACATGGCGAACTGCTGCTGGCACTCGCGCAGCAGGGCGTGCGCGACGACGGCGAAGGCGGCGGTCTCGGTGAGCGCGGTGGGCTGCTGGTGGTCGTAGAGCCACTCCACCACCCGCTCCTTGAGGACCGACCAGGCGTACGCCTCGACCGAGGCCTGCCGCAGCGCGTGCGGCCACAGCCGGCCGAGCTGCTCGTACGCGGACAGGGTGACCTCGCGGGCCGCGGTCTCGCTGCCCGTGTGCAGATAGGCGTAGGTCAGCCACTTGCCGGCATGGGTCGCCAGGAACGCCTCGAAGGTGATCGACAGCCGGTGGTCGGACGGCCCCGGCGCGCGGGCCGTCGGTGGGCAGCGGGAGGGCGCGGCTAACTCCGTGATGCAGGCGTGCGCCGGGGCGCACGCCGCTGGAAGTCGGTCCCGGTCAGCGCTCACGAGCCGTCCTCGTTCCGGTCGCCGTGCACCGCTGACGGGGCGCCGAGGCGACGGCGGCAGCGGGAGGACGGTTTGCCCTCACCCTCCAATGAACAGGAAAGTGGGCCCGTTTGTGGCATGGGAGACGCAAAAATCTTCCGCTGCGTATTCATATGACTACCCGTGACAACGTGATGTGACAGCCCGTGACATTCGCGGCCCGAATCGTCACAACCTGTGCGGGGTGTGTGCCCCGCATGATCCCGGGCGGACCGGGCAGTGCTCCAACAGCCGTGTCCACGGAGGCGTGTTGCGCACACCGAGGGCGCACGGCTCCAAAGAGTGCGCCCCCTGGCCGCCGGAAGGGGACGGGGGCGGCGGTATGCCGTACTGGGGAGGCAGCGGACGATGAACGACCACGAGCCCGTGGTGGACCTACAGCTGGACCGGGCCCACTCGTCCCGGATCTACGACTACTTCCTGGGCGGCAAGACCAACTTCCTGGCCGACCGGATGGCCGCCGGCAGCGTGCTGGGCGTCTTCCCCGCCGCGCTGGTCGCCGCCCGCATCAACCGCGAGTTCATGCACCGCGCCACCCGCTTCCTGGCCGCATCCGGCCTGCGGCAGTTCCTCGACATCGGCACCGGCATCCCCACCCGGCCGAACCTCCACGACATCGCCCAGGACGTCACCCCCGACGCCCGGGTGGTCTACACCGACAACGACCCCATCGTCCTCGCGCACGCCGCGGCCCTCCTGCACGGCAGGCCCGAGGGCCGCACGGCCTACCTCCACGCCGATGTCACCGACCCCGAAGGCATCCTCGGCGCACCGCGGCTCCTCGACACCCTCGACCTGAGCCGGCCCGTCGCACTCAGCCTCAACGCCCTGATGCACTTCGTCCCCGACGACGGCCACGACCGCGCCCACGGCATCGTCGAGACCCTCAAGTCCGCACTCCCCAGCGGCTCGGTCCTGGCGATGACGCACGCCACGGCGGACTTCAGCCCCGAGGCGATGGAGCAGATCCTCAAGATCTACGCCGACGCCGGGACCGTCCTGCAGTTCCGCCCCCGCGCCGCGTTCGCCCGCTTCTTCGACGGCTGGGAGCTGCTGGACCCCGGCGTCACCCTCTCCCACCAATGGCGCCCCGACCGCCCCGAGGACGCCACCCACGTCACCGACGCGGAGGCCTCCTGCTACGCGGCCGTCGCCCGCAAGCCCTGAACGGGGCGGTGGCCGCGCCCCCCCCCCGCCCGCCCCCCCCCCCCGCCCGTCACTCCTTGCGGTACCCGTACGCCTCCGCTGCCGCCGCCGCGACGGCGTCCAGATCCGCCCCCGCCGAAGCGGTGACCACCGCGGCCACCGCCCCCTCCACGAACGGCGCGTCCACCAGCCGTGCGCCCTCGGGGAGTTCGTCCCCCTCGGCGATCAGCGCCTTGACGGTCAGCACCGCGCTGCCCAGGTCGACCAGGATCGCCACCCCCGCACCGCGGTCCACCGCCCGCGCCGCCTCGGTGATCAGCTCCGAACTGGTCCCCAGCCCGCCGTCCGGCGTACCGCCCGCGGCCGCCACCGGAGCCTGCGCCCCGCCTCCGGCCAGTCCGACGGCCAACGTCGCGACGGACTCGGCGACCGGCCCGCTGTGCGACACCAGCACCACTCCGACCAGCGCACCCCCGTCACCGGCCGCACCGCCGCCGCCCGCCTGTGCCTGCGCCGCGCTCACTTCGCCACCTCCGCGAGCGCCTCGAACAGCAGCGCCGACGACGTCGCCCCCGGATCCTGATGCCCGATACTGCGCTCGCCCAGATAGCTGGCCCTGCCCTTCCTGGCCTGCATCGGTACGGTCGCCGAGGCGCCCTCCCCGGCGGCCTCGGCCGCCGCGTCGAACGAGGTCGCCAGCGCCGCCACCCCCGGCTCCAGCGCATCGAGCATCGTCTTGTCACCCGGCGCCGACCCGCCGAGCTGCCCCACCGCGGCCACACCGGCGCCCAGCGCCGCCCGCAACTCCTCCGCCGACACCTCCGCCGCCTCGCCGAGCGCCTTGCCGGCACGCCGCAGCAGCGTCCCGTACAACGGCCCGGACGCGCCGCCCACACTCGAAATCAACTGCCGCCCGGCGGCGACCAGCACCGCACCGGGCGTCGCCGGCGGCTCGCCCTCCGCCACCGTCTTGACCACCGCCGCGAACCCACGCTGCATGTTCCTGCCGTGGTCGGCGTCACCGATGGCCGAATCCAGCTCGGTGAGCCGGTCGGCCTCCCGGTCGATGACGGTGGCCGCCGCCGTCATCCAGCGTACGAAGAACGCGGCATCCAGGGCCGTTGCGGACACGGGCTACTCTCCTTAGGTCGTTCGGTCACTGAGCGGGTGCGCGGGGGGACCTCAGCGGCCCCAGCGGAGCCCCGCCGTCTGCACCGGCGCGTCCCACAGCCGCAGCAGCTCCCCATCCACCTGACACAGCGTCACCGAGCAGCCTGCCATGTCCAGCGACGTCACATAGTTCCCGACGAGGGTCCGGGCCACCGCCACGCCCCGCTCGTCCAGCACCCGGCGCACCTCCGCGTGGAAGCCGTACAGCTCCAGCAGCGGCGTCGCACCCATGCCGTTGACCAGTACCAGCACCGGCAGCCGAGGCTGAAGGTCCTCCAGAATCGCATCCACCGCGAAGTCCGCGATCTCGTGCGAGGTCATCATCGCGCGCCGCTCCCGCCCCGGCTCGCCGTGGATCCCCACCCCCAACTCCAGCTCACCGGCAGGCAGATCGAACGTCGGGCTGCCCTTCGCCGGCGTCGTACACGCACTGAGCGCCACCCCGAAGCTGCGCGAGGAGGCGACGACCTGCCGGGCCACCGCCTCCACCCGCTCCAGCGGCATCCCCTCCTCGGCCGCCGCCCCGGCGATCTTCTCCACGAACAGCGTCGCGCCGGTCCCGCGCCGCCCCGCCGTGAACGTCGAGTCGGTCACCGCGACATCGTCATCCACCAACACGGAGGCGACCTGCACCCCTTCGTCCTCCGCCAGCTCCTGCGCCATCTGGAAGTTGAGCACGTCCCCCGTGTAGTTCTTCACCACGAACAACACACCACGCCCGCTGTCCACGGCCGCCGCGGCACGCACCATCTGGTCCGGCACCGGCGAGGTGAACACCTCCCCCGGGCAGGCCGCGTCCAGCATCCCGGGCCCGACGAACCCCCCGTGCAGCGGCTCATGCCCACTGCCACCCCCCGACACCAGCGCCACCTTCTCCGCCACCGGCGCGTCCCGCCGCACGATCACCCGGTTCTCGGCATCCACCACCAGCTCGGGATGCGCCGCCGCCATCCCCCGCAGCGCGTCGGCGACGACGGTCTCCGCGACGTTGATCAACATCCTCATCGGTACCTCCAGGTGAGCTTAGAAGTCGTGTAGAAGTCGTGCCTCTGGCCGGTGTAGGTGGCGGGCTCGCCGGTCCAAGTATCGGACCTGGAGTCGACGACGGCCCTGCCATCCACGGGTGTCGTCGCCGTCGTGCCCTGAGCGGTGTCCCGAACTTCGGACGCGCCTCGCGCTCGGTCAGGGCGCCGGGCTGTCGCACGCGTGCGGCAACCCCTCGGTACCGTACGGCGACGGCTACTGCACCAGGGCGGTGTGCGGGTGCTCCGGAGACGCGGGGCAGGCGTAGATCTGCTGGTGGTAGGCGTCGCCGATGGTGACCTGGGTCGGGGTCGTCGGATCCGGGGGAACGGCATCCGGGGGAGAGGCGGCCGCCGCCTGGTCTTCCAGGGGCGTCCAGCTGTCGACGCCGGTCTTCCGTTCCCTCGACGCGATGGTCAGCATCGGCTCCATCGGGCTGTCGCAGACACGGCAGTGCCGGGTGGTGGGATCGGTGAAGCTCCAGGGCGCCCAGCCGCCGACCTTCCAGCCGGGGGAGACGGCCAACTCCCTGTCGTAGTACATCTCCTCCATCCCCTCATAGGCGCTGCCCGGCAGCGCCCCCGCCTTCTGCCGGACGCTCCATGCCTCGATCTCCTCGCACAGGTCCGGCTCCAGCTCGACGGTCAGCGGGTACTCGGTGACCTGCTCGGGGGAGAGCAGGCACGGTTCCGGCAGGTAGCCCCTGTGCTGCATCGCCGCGGGCTCCGGCGGCGTGGTGAGGACACCGCCGACCGCGGCGGCGGATCGCCAGAACAGCTCGGTTCTGGGCATGATCTCCCCCGGGTGGTCGAACGGGCACCACAGCACCTGCAGCAGGTCCGCCCCTTCGGGCGGGCGCAGGCCAGGCACCTCACGGACGTACAGCTGGGCCACGGGCAGCAACGCGACCGGACCCGCCGGACACGGGTGGCCGGCGTTGATCCGTTCCACCACGGCGCGTTCATCTGGAGTGTAGAAACGGTCCTCCGGGGGCCGGCTGGTGACTGCTGACCGGATCTCGCGCAGCAGCCTGACATCCGCCGGTGAAGTCGCCGGAAGCACATCCGGCGCCCAGTGCGTGCCCTCGCAGTGCGGCCACGGCTCGGCCGAGGGCCACAGCAGCGGGCCCCCGACCGAGCTGTCCCGGCGGGACGGCGAACCGGGCCGCGGGTGCAGCCGGGTCGCCGTCCGGGCCAACGGGCCCAGCCGTGGGAAGACGGCAGCGACATCGGCCGGCCGCGGCGGGGTGGTACGGGTCATGCCGAACTCCAGGTGGTACCGGACTCTCTCGTGCCTCGGACCGGGCTCAGTTCCCCAGGTTGGGCCCGCCGTCATAGGGGACGTTCAGCAGGCTCACCTCGTTGAAGACGGGCCACGAGGCCCCGTTGGGCAGCTGAACCTCGGCGCTCATGGTGACACCCTCCGGGATGGTGCTGTCGCCGGTCCGGTAGAAGGGAGCCACCACGTAATGGACGGCGGCGTTCTCGGGCAGGCCCTCCACCGCCGACTGGACCGCCATCTCGTAGTGCCGCATGCTCACCCCTTTGATGTTCAGCCCGATTTGCCAGCACGGAACGAGGTTCGACCAGTTCGGCTTCCCTGCGCCGAGTCCGCCCAGGACGTTGGCTATGAGATGGCACCGGGCCAGGTCGCCCTTGGGATGCATCTTCCGAGCGTCCCGCCAGCCGGCGATATTGGCTCCACCAGGCTCGGTCCCCGTCGCCAAGGGGTTCGTCAGGCACGCCTCCGCGGTGGCGGCCCGGGTGCTGGGGCGGCTGGACACCGTCAGGTTGTGACGCTTGATGCCCTTGCTGGTGTTCGAGATCCACCCGGTGCCGCTGGTCCTCGCCGTACCCGGCTTCTTGGTGAGGCAGGCGGCCTTGCCGTCCCGCCGAGGCGGCGGTGTACCAGGCCCGGGGTCCGAGGCCCCCGGTCCCGGAACAGCCTGGATCTCGTCGATGATGAGCTTCACCTCCTGGTTGTAGGCGACGAGCCGACCCTGTTTCGTCAAAGCCCTTTTGAAGGCTTTCTGTCCCGGGCTTTCGGTAGCCCCCGGCGCCTGCACCCGGAGGGCCCTGTAACGCCCGTTGGGCTTGCGGACCAGACCGTCGTACGTGGTGGACGGGCTGCCGAGCTGCGCTGCCTGCGACGCGGGGAGCTGCCGAATCGCTTCAGGCGTCAGATACGCCGTACCCGGCCGCATGTCCACGGTGGTGCCGGTCCGCTGGGCGTACGCCTCCAGGGCGGAGGCCTGCGGCTGCCTGGACGGACTGTCGGCCAGGCCGGCTTCCTGGCTCTGCGCCTGGTCGCGGTACTGCGGCGGGCTGGCGGCGTCGCCGCCCTGGTCCATCGTCGCCGCCGGGTCCGGCGGATTGGCGTCGAGACTCTGCACGGCCTGGGCCATCTCCTGGAGCAAGCGTGCCCCCAGGGCCTGTAGTTGCTGTTCCTTGCTCCGGAGTGCGGCGGCCTTCGCGTCGTGCGCCGAGGTGGCGGCGGTGAGCTCGGACTTCTGCGAGCTGAGTTCGGACTGTTCCTGCCTGAGCTGGCTCTGCTCGCTCTGCAGGCTGCTCTGCATGCTCCGCAGCTGGGCCTGCTCGGCTCTCAGCTGGCTCGCCTCGGCATCGTAGGCAGCGGCCGCGGCGGCCTGCGCGGGCAGCCGGAAGGTGTGCGGCTTGCCGTTGTGTGCCCTGACCTTCGCATTCAGGGATGCCGCACGTGAGCTGAAGCTGCTGGCCTTCTGGTTCACGGAAGTGCTCTTGGAGTTGAGCCTCGACGTGGCGGCGCGCAGGGCCGCGGCCCTCTTGGTGATCCGCTCCGCCTCGGCGACCAACGCCTTCGCCTGCACCGCGAACTCCGCCTCGCGACGGTTGAACTCCTCGACCTCCCGTATGAGGGTCGCCGAAGAGGCCGAGACGTCCCCGGAGGGAACGAGTGGTGTGACGGTGCCCGTCGGCGCCATGGCCGCGGTGGCCGGGGCGGTCGTGCCGACGACCGGCAGGAGCGCCACCAGCACCAGTAGGAGGAAGCGCCGCAGTATGCCTCGGCGGCGAGGAGGAGGCTTGAGCGGGTTCGCGGTCATCGGCTCACCTTCTTGGCGAGGTTGTCGGTGAGCTTCGAGACGGTCGCCTGGCCGTCACCGGCCTGGCACACCGAGACCTGGATCAGGCTCGTGCCGTTCACCCGGGCCTGGTGGGCGCAGGACCAGTTCGCGGCGGCGTCCTGAGCCGCCGTCCACGCCACGGCGACCTCCGTGGCGGGGTTCGCCTTGTACGTCCACTTCGAGGTACGGCCGGCCGGGTCGGTACGCGTCGAGGACGGGCACTTGGACAGGCCCTTGGTGAGGGTCGAGAAGGCGGCGCCGGCTTCCTTGCGGTCCGGGTACACGCCGATCACCTGGTTCACGGTGTAGGAGCCGGTGGCAGCGGAGTCCCGATAGGTAGCCGACAGGAACGCGTTCCAGTCGTCCCCGTATACCGACTGGGTCGTCGGACCCGCCGCGACGGCGCACGCCGACGGCGACACCTTGAGCGGGGCGCCGGGCCGGTCCGACTGGGCGCCGGCGACCAGCGTCGTCCCTGCCACCCGGCTGACGCTGTCGGGGCTGAGGAGGTCTGCCTGGACGGTGCCCGCGGCGATGTGCGGCGGCCCGACGGGCGGCTGCTCCGGCCATAGCCACCATCCGATGCCGGCCAAAATCAGGCAGGGCACGACCGCGGCAACGAGCAGCGGCCAGTGACGGAGCAGCCCTGGGAGGCCGCGCCCGCCTTCACCCCGTGAAGCGTCCGGCCGCGGCTGCGTACCCGCTTGCTGAGGCAGGGAGGCCGTACCGGATTCCGCCGCCCGGCGCTTCGGCTGCAGCGCCCGAAGCAGCCCGCCCGCCCCCGATGCTCCGGAACCGGCCCCGGGGCCGGCGGCGCCTGGCGGTGGCCCGGCGGGCCCAGGCGGCGGTCCGACCGGGCGCGGTGGCACACCGGCTGGGGGTGGTGGCGCGCCGGCCTGCCCACTGGTGCCCCACGGGTCCCGCCGCTTCATGCTCGTCATGTGGTACCTCCGTGTCGTCCCGCCGGGCCGGATCCGTGCCAGGTCCTCCCTCGCGGCGTGATCGGTGCCCGCGGTTCCCGCGCTGGCCCACCAACATGGCGGACGCCGCTGGAATAACGATGAAATTCCGTTGATCCGGGATGACACAGGAGCAGCTGCGGGGATGCCCGACAGTGCGACGCCGAGCAGCAGCACCGCGCCCACGACCACGATCAGGGAGACGAGACGACGGGCCGCTCGGATCAGTACGGCGGAGTCCGTCGCCTTGGCTGTGCTCATGCTCCTGACTCGACAACAGGGAGCTGATCACTCGACAACAGGCGGGCTGATCGCGCGAGAGGGGCCCGGTCGAGCGGCTGGGGGCAGCTGCCGTGCGAGCATGAGCGGCCGTGATCAAGACGCGGACGGTTGCAGAGGAGCCAGCGTGAGGCGGAACGTCGGATGGACGGTGGTACCCCTGGCGGCTCTGGCGCTGCTGAGCGCGTGCGGGGGCCCAGCGGGAGACACCCATCCCTGCACCTTGACGGACACGCCCGCGGGGATCCGGGTCGAGGTCCCCCCGCGACTGGCGAACACGGTGGCCACCGCGAGCCTTACGGCCTGCTGGGACGGCGTATGCCGCAAGCGTGCGCTGCAGCTGCGGCGGATCCGGCCGGTAGACCCGGCGGTTCCAGGGAACCCCGTGATGACCACGGAATCCGCGACCGCCACGGAGAGCCCGGTAGCGACGACCGCCCGACCTCCCGAGCCTTCTGTCTGGCCCGGCTTCGCGTTCGTACGTGACCTCCCGGGGAAGCCGATACGCGTCAGGCTGGTGTTCAAGAACCAGCGGGGCGCCACCGTGCTCGACCGACAGATCGGCATCACCCCGCAGCCCACCTACCCCAACGGCCGCGACTGCTCGCCGGGCGGCCGTCAGGCACGGCTGACGGTCACGGGAGAGGGTGCTCTGATCTCGCGCCCGCTGCCTGGATGACCGAGTCCAAGGTCCAGTGGTCGTAGGCGGTCGGTGAGCGAAGGGCGGATCGTCCGGTCCGGCCGTTGTGTCCGCCGGTGTCCGATGGGCCGAACCCCCACCCCCACCAGGGCTTTCACCAGCAAGTTATAGTCGTCCGCGCCCGTTGGAACGGGCGATTCCAATCATGGGGGACGACACGTCATGCGTACGAAACTCACCGCTCGGGCTGCCGCCTCGGCCGCCGTCCTGGCGCTGGCGCTCACTGCTTGCAACGACATAGACCCGGGGGGCGCGCCCATGCCGTCCGCGTCGTCTTCGGCGCCCACCGGTGAACAGGGCACGGGGGGTTCCGCAGGTACGAGTGGTGGCGCCGCTGATGCCGGCGGCACCGGCGACACCCCGGCGTCCAAGGGCTTCGACAAGGCGCTCGGCATGAACGAGGCCGCCGAAGCGACCTACAAGGACGACGACGGCGCCACCCAGTTGGAGATCAAGCCCACGAAGGTCGAAAAGGGCTCCTGGGACGACTTCAAGGGCTTCGACCTCAAGGACACGGACACCAAGAACCTGGTGCCGTACTACCTCGTCATGTCGTACACCTCGAAGGGCGGCGCCGAGCCCTGGGTCACCACCTGGGACGCCAAGCGCGACGCGCTGGTCTCCCCGGACCAGGAGGTCGGGCGGCTGACGACGCTCGACGACTTCGACAAGTGCCCGAACGTCGACCCGAACCTGAAGTCCGGTCAGTTCAAGAAGGGCATGACCGAGAACGCCTGCAAGGTGTACATGGTGCCCAAGAACAAGCCGCTGTACGTGCGGTGGGGCATTGGCGGGACCGGCGAGGACGTGAAGCCGATCGTGTGGAAGGTCGTCGACTGACGCGGTCGGTGACACTCGTCTGACGCAGTAACAGGCGCCGTGGGGTCGGACTCTGCTGAGTCCGACCCCTTCCGCATCCCGGTGCCGGAGGCGGCTGATGACCAGCGGGGCCATGCGGGGTCACGCGGGGCCGCTCGGGCCGAGGAGTTGGCCCTACGGGCGATAGATGCACGCCGCCAGCGGAGCGTGGGTCTTCCAGCCCAGGGTCTCGTAGAGCGCGCGTCCCTCGTCGGTCGCGCCGAGTACGCCGAGGGTCGCGCCCTCGGCCGCGGCGTGGTCCGCGAGGGTGCACATCACCAGGCCGCCCAGGCCGCGGCGGCGGTGCGCCTCCTGGGTGACGACACGGTCGACGACCGCGGCCCGCCCGAGGACCGCCTGCTGCCCCTGCGCCGCCAACTCACCGTCCGCCGAGTGCACTTGGACGTACGTGACGCCGGCGCGGGTCTCCAGGGACACGGTGTACCCCGCGGGCGCCACCGGGTCCGTCGCCGTCAGGTCCGCGGCCATCAGATGGCCGGCCTCGCCCTTGTCCACCACCCACCCCGCGGGCAGCCAGGGGCCGATGCCGTCCGGATCCATGGGCACCTTGAGCCAGGTGTGCGGCACCGTCACCGAGGCGGCGGCCGCACGTACCGCCGCCTCATGCGCCTCGGGCAGGACATGGCGGGCCACCTGGTCGGGCCTGCCCACGTCGAGACAGCACCCCCAGGGCCGCTCGGACGGCGGCGGGGTGGCGCGGGAGACGGCCCAGCCGGCCGCCCAGGTCCTGACGAGTTCCGGAATCATCAAACCCTCCCTGAAGTGGTACGAGTGCGAGCGCACGAGGAGCACGAGGAGCACGTGAAGTAAGAGGCGTGACGCAGGTGCGCACATTACCCGCGGCCAGTCGATGCGGCATCCGCTTTTCCCGCAGCACCTGAACCGCGGTGATCACCGGCCGGTGGGGCTCGGCGCGGTGGTCGTCACAGGTGTAGAGAGGAGTTATGAGCATCCGGCGCGGTGTCACCCGGTTCGGCGGCGCCTGGCGGCCGAAGCACGGGTTGCTGGCCGTGCCGCTGGCGATCATCGTCGCCGTCACGCTGATCGACATCCATACGCCGACGACCATCCACCTGGGCCCGCTCCTGGTCGCCGCGCCCGCGATCACCGCCTCCTTCGCCGGAGCCGCTCTCACCGGCGCCGTCGCGGCCCTCGCCGTGGCCGCGCAGATCGTCGTCGGCCATCTGCACGGCGGGCTGATGACCGCCAACCACCAGGCGCAGATCGCCGCCCTGATCGTGATCGGTGCGTTCCTGACGTTCTTCCGGTACGTGCGGGACCGGCGCGAGCGGCGGCTGAGCCAGGTGCAGTCGGTGGCCGTCGCGACCCAGCACGTCCTGATGCGGCCGCTGCCCGAGCGGATCGGACCGCTGCAGATCGCGTCCGCGTACATCGCCGCCGAGGCCGAGGCCCAGATCGGCGGGGACCTGTACGCGGCGGTACCGGCACCGGGCGCGATCCGCCTGGTCATCGGCGACGTACGCGGCAAGGGCCTGTCCGCCATCGCCGAGTCCGCGGTGCTGATCGGGGCCTTCCAGGGCTCCGCCTACCGCAACCTCTCGCTGCCCGGCATCGTGGCGCACCTGGGCAACTCCGTGCACTGGAACATGGCCCACCTCGCCGAGGGCGAGGCCGAAGCGGCGGAGTCCTTCGTGACCGCGCTGGTCATGGACGTCCACTACGACTGCCCCGCCCTGTCGATGGTCAACTGCGGACACCCGCCGCCGCTGCTGCTGCGCAACGACCGGGTCCACGCCCTGGAGGTCCGCGAGCCCGCACTTCCGCTGGGCCTCAGTGCCCCATCGGAGAGCGAGTACGAGGTCGAGACGTTCGGATTCGACGTCGGCGACCTTCTCCTCCTCTACACCGACGGGGTGGTCGAGGCCCGGGACCGGGGCAACGCGTTCTACCCGCTGGTCGAACGGGTCGCCTCCTGGCGCGAGACCGATCCGCCGGCACTGGTGCGCCGCCTCCACCACGACCTGCTCCAGTACGCCGGCGGAAACCTGGGCGACGACGTCGCGATGATCGCGATCGCGAGACGCCCCTGAGCCGCTCGCCCCTGAGCCGCTCGCCCCTGAGCCGCCCCTTTGCCGCTCGCCCCGAGCCGCCCGACCCGGGTCGCCTCCGGCCCCGGCCCGGAGCACCCTGGAGACGTAACCGCGTAGCCGTGAGCCGAGCAGTGAGGTGCCTGATGAGCACACTCGAAGAACACATCGACATCGGCGTCCCCCTCCATACGGCCTGGGAATGCCTTCATCGCGCGGAGACCTATCCACGGTTCGTGGACGGCGTGCGCGAGGCGCGTACCGAGGGCGCACTGACGCACCTCGACGTGGACGCGGGCGGCCGGTCCCAGGCGCTCGACATCCAGATCACCGACCGTGACCAGGACAACCTGATCAAGTGGCAGACCACGAGCGGCCCCGAGCTGGCGGGTACCTTCTCGCTGCAGCCGATCGACGGGGAGCACACCAGGCTCCAGGCCCGGTTCGAGTACGAGCCCGGCACCGTCACGGAGGCCTTCGGCGGGCCGAAGGGGTTCGCCCAGGCGGCCGCGATCGAGCGGGGCGTGCGCAGCGACCTCCAGCAGTTCAAGGAGCTGGTGGAAGCGCAGCGGTGAAGGGACGTCAGGACCGGACGTCCGGGCGGGCCGGCTCTGAGGCCAGCAGCATCAGGGCGATGTCGTCCTGCCGGTCCGCCTCGCTCTGACGGGCCCGCAGGAGGGCGTCGGCGAGGCGGTCGGGACCCTGCCAGGGAGCGTCGTCGAGCCGCCGGGCGAGGCCGGCCACGGAAGTCTCCAGGTCGACCCCCGGCGTCTCGACCAGGCCGTCGGTGTACAGGGCGAGCACGGACCGCGGTGGCAGATCGACCTCGGTGGCCTCGTACCGGGCGGCGGGGTCGATGCCCAGCAGCAGTCCCTGGGGGACCTGCAGCACCGTGGCGTGCCCGTCGGGGTGCCGCAGGACCGGGGGCGGATGGCCGGCGCTGGCCAGACACGCCCGCCGGGTGCGCAGGTCGATGTGGACGTACAGGCAGCTGGTGAACAGGTCCGGGTCGAGGTCGGTCAGCAGCCGGTTCGTACGGGCCAGCACCTCGCCCGGTGGGGCGCCGGCGGTCGCATGGGCGTGTACGGCGGTGCGGGCCTGTCCCATCAGGGCCGCGGCGGCCGCGTTGTGGCCCTGGACGTCACCGATCACCGCGGCGGCGCTGCCCTCGTCGAGGCGGATCAGGTCGTAGAAGTCGCCGCCGATGTCCATCCCGCGGGTCGACGGCAGGTAGCGGGCGGCGACGGCGAGCCCGGGCACCACCGGAAGGCTGTGCGGCAGCAGCCCCGCCTGCAGGTCGTGGGCCAGTTGCTGCTTGGTGTCGTACAGCCGGGCGCGGTCCAGCGCCTGGGCGATCAGCCCGGCCAGCGAGGTCAGGACCTGGCGTTCCTCCCGGCTGAAGGTGCGCGGCCGGGTGTAGCCGAGGATGCAGCAGCCGACGGGGCGGCCGGAGACGATCAGCGGCAGCACGGCCCGGGCCGCCTTGCCCGTCAGCTCCGGCAAACCGGGGTAGAGGCTCTCGATCTCCTCGGGGGAGGAGAAGAAACGCGGCTCCCCGGTGGCCAGGGCGTGCACGGCCGGGCTGTTGGCGGCGCCGAGGGCGACGCCTTCGAAGTGGGCGACGGCTTCGGCGGAGTACCCCCGGTGACCGATGGTGCGCAGCCGGCCGCCCTCCGCCGCGTAGACGAGCACGCCCTGGGCGCCGAAGGCCGGCACGATCTGGTCGGCGACCAGGTCCACGACGTCCTGTACCCCCACGGCCTCGGTGAGCGCGGCGGCCAGGTGCAGTACGTGGTAGATCTGCCCGGCGCGCACCGGCACCACTGCCTCCGGCCCGGCGAGGTCGACGGGCGCCGGCGGGTCGTCCACCGTGCCCGCGGGGTTGATCCATACGCTCAGGCCCCTCCCGTCCGGGAACAGCCGGAAGGTGAGCCAGCGGTCCGGAGGGCGGCGGGCGGTGAAGGACACCGGCCGGCGGCTGATCACCGCCGCGCGGTAGCGGTCCTCGAAGACCGGATCGCGCAGCCACCGCAGGACGTCCCAGGGGCGCGCCCCGATCAGCCGGCTCTCCGGCTCGCCGAGCAGCTCCACCGCCCCGGTCGTCACGAGGGTGATGCGGCCGTCCAGGTCGAGGGCGCAGGCGCCACCCGGCAGACGTTCGAGGTAGTCGACGGCCGCCAGGGCCTCCTGCGCGCCGACGGGGCGCACGGGCGGTGGCGACAGCACGCGCGGCGCCCCGGGCGGCACCCGGTCACCGGCACCGGAACGGTCGGCCAGCAGGGCCGCCAGACGCCGGCAGGCGCTCTCGATCGCCGCCCGCTCGTCCGCCGACAGCTGCGGCGGATGACCGGCCGGCCACAGCAGCAGGAGGGCTCCGCGGCTGCTGTCGCCGTCGCCGATCGGCGCCGCGGCCAGTGAGAAGTCGTAGGGGACGGCCACCGCCGTACGGGGGAAGTCACGGGCCAGCTGCTGGGGGCCGTTCGCCCACACCAGGCACCGGTGGCGGGCCGCGACGGCGACCGGGATCGGCGCCGCGAGGGCGACCCGGCCCCACGGGTCCAGGAACGGAGCCGGAATGCCGCTCATGACCGTCAGCTCCAGCACCGGCTCGTCGGGCGCCAGCACATACAGCCCCCCGGCGGACGCCCCGGAGTCCCGCAGCGCCTGGAGCAGGGCCCGGTCCACCGGGCCGGAACCGGTCCCGCCGCTCATCTCGCACCTTCGCACCGCTGCCGCTGTGACATCGCGGCCACGTGGGCCGCCGCCGGCCCTTGCGGACCATTGCCGACGTTACGCCGCCCGCCGGGCCCCGGCACGCGGATACCCGGCCGCCCGGCCGGGCGGCCTGCCGCGGGCCGGCCGCGCGGTGCGGAAGAGGTGCGACGGCCCTAGGCTCGGAGATATGCCGGGAACACGCCGTGCGCCGTCTCGTGTGGGAGTAGGGGGAGCGCGGTGTGTTCGCCGGCGCGGGGCGTCGCTGCGGCTGCCGGCCGTGGGCGCGGTGGCGGCGCTGCTCGCCCTCTTCGCGGGAACTTCGGCCGCCACGGCCGTCGATGACCCGGATCTGGCGCGCTTCTACCAGCAGCGGCTCGCCTGGGAGCCCTGCGGACAGGACATGCGCAGCGGCCCGGCCGGACAGGACGCCACCCAGCCGCCGGGCTATCAGCAACGCCTGGAGTGCGCCCGGCTGGAGGTGCCGCGCGACTACGCCGACCCCGCACGGACCACGCTGCGGGTCCAGCTGATCCGGCTGCGCGCCACCGGCCCCGGTGAGCGGCTCGGATCCCTGGTGATCAACCCCGGCGGGCCGGGTGCCTCCGGCGTGGACTACCTGATCGACAACGGGAGCGCCTTCGCCAGGCTGGGGCAGCGCTACGACATCGTCAGCTTCGACCCGCGCGGTACCGGCCGCACCGAACCCGTCACCTGCGGCACCGACCTCGCCCCCGCCCAGGGCGCCCAGGACACCCTGGCGGCGAAGGAGAAACGCATCAACGACGCCTGCGGCCGGTACTCCGGCGGGCTGCTGCCCTGGGTCGGCACCCCCGACGTCGCCCGGGACATGGACGTGCTGCGTGCCGCGGTCCACGACGGCAAGCTCAACTACCTGGGGTTCTCCTACGGCAGCAAGCTCGGCGCGGTCTACGCCCACCAGTTCCCGGACAAGGTCGGCCGGATGGTCCTGGACAGCGTCGAGGACCCGACCAAGAACACCTGGCAGACCGCGGTGGCCCAGGCGCGGGGCTTCCAACGGGCGCTGGACGACTTCACCGCCGACTGCATCCTGGCCAAGGACTGCCCGATGGGCACCGACGGGCGCCACGCCCAGGATCAACTGCGCGACTGGTACCGGCAGTTGAGGGACCGGCCGATGACGGTGAAGGGAAAGACGGTCGACCAGACCACCTATGTCTACGCGCTGCGCGAGGCCCTCTACAGCAGAAGCGACTGGCCGGCGCTGCGGCAGGCGCTGGCGCAGCTGCGGCGCGGCGACGGCGCCGGCATCCTCCGGCTGAGCGACATCGGCGGCAGCCAGGCCGGCGGCGCCCCCCGGGTCCCGGCGCGGCTGGCCGGCCGGGACAAGCTGCCGCCGCAGGACCAACTGGCCCTGCGGGCGGTCTCCTGCCGGGACACCTCGGAGCGCTACGACGCCGAGGACTACCCCCGCGCGGAGCAGGAACTCACCCGGGCCTCCCCGCTCTTCGGCCCGGACATCGCCCCGACCCTGCTGGACTGCTACGGCTGGCCCGCCGCGGGCGACGACTCCTCCCGCGAGGTGGCGGCCCCCGACGCGCCGCCCCTCCTGCTCGTCGCGACCACCAACGACCCGGCGACACCGTACGAGGGCGCCCTCAACATGGCCCGTGAACTGGACAACTCCAGCATGGTGCTGACCTACCGCGGCGAGGGGCACGCCGCCTACGCCTCCGGTGACGCCTGCATCCAGGGGTACGTCGACGACTTCCTGCTGGACGGCAGGATGCCCAAGCCCCACACCTCCTGCGGCTGAGCCGCGGCCCCGGTGGCTCAGCCGGCCCGTCGGCCGCGTCCGGTCCCGGTCTTCTTCGCGGCCTGCGGCTTCTTGGCGGCGGTCTTCTTGCCGGCGGTCCCGGAGGCGGCCCGGGTGGTGGTCTTCTTGGCGGCGGCTTTGGCGGTGGCCTTCTTCGCGGGCGGCTTCTTCGCCGCGCCCTTCTTCGCGGCGGGCCCCGACCCCTCCTCCTCGCCGCGCGACCGCTTGGCGGCGCGCACGCTGTCCTGAAGGGCCGCCATCAGGTCCATCACCTGGCCCGCGGGCGGCTCCTCGCCGGTCTCGAAGGCCGGTTCGCGATGTGCCAGCTTCGCCGCCACGATCTCGTCGAGCGCCTCCCGGTAGTGATCGTGCACATCGTCCTCGGACAGCCCGCCGTAGGAGTCCATCAGGGCCTCGGCGGCCGCCACCTCCTTGGCGGCGATCTTCTCCTGCCGCTCGGGCAGCACCCCGTCCATCGGGCGGATCTGGTGGGGCCACAGCAGCACCTGCATCACCAGCGCGCCCTCCAAAGGACGGATCACGGCCAGCGTCTCCCGCCCGTGCAGCGCGATCTTGCCGAGCCCGACGCGCTGGTGGCGTTCCATCGCCTCGCGCAGCAGCACATAGGGCTTGGCCGCGGCGGGGCTGTCGACACCCAGGTAGTAGCCCTTGCCCATCTGCAGCGGGTCGATGTCACCGCCGGCGACGAAGGCCAGGATCGTCAGCGTCTTCGCGGTCGGCAGCGGCAGCGCGTCCAGATCGTCGTCGCTCAGCGGTACGACGGTCTCGCCGTCGCCGGGCCGGTAGCCGCGGCCGATCTCGTCCGGGGGGATCTCGACGCCCTCCAGCGAGCACACGGGCTGATTGCGCACCCGTCCGCCGTCCGCCGTGTGGATGCGCACGAAGCTGACCGACGCCGAGCTGTCCGTGGCGTTGTACGCGGCGACCGGGATCGTGACCAGGCCGAAGCTGATGGAGAACTTCGCCGTGGGACGCATGGGGGCCGCCTTCATCGGTGCCGGTCGGCTCCATGCTAGACGGGGCGGAGGAAGCACACATCCCGGGATGGATCACCTGTACCGGGAGGGATCGGGCGCACCGCGCGGACGGACTCCGGTCCCCGCCGGACGGATGTCCGTCCGGCGAGGACCGGGGGTCTTGGTCCGGTGTGCGGGCACCTGGGGCGCCCGGGGTACCCGGCCTCAGGTCACCGGATGCCGGTGGTCTCCCGCGCACAGCGCCCAGATGATGAAGATGTTTATCGCGACCAGCACGATGGCCCAGAACGGGTAGAACGGGATCCACAGGAAGTTCGCGAGCGCCCCGAGCCCCGCGAGGACGACACCGAGGACGCGGGCCCACGTCGCACCGCTCATCAGCAGCGCGACGCCCGCGAGGAGGATGACCAGGCCCAGGATGAGATGGATCCAGCCCCAGCCGGTGAGGTTGAACGAGAACACGTAGTTCCGCGTCGTGACGAAGACGTTGTCCTTGGCGATTGCGGAGATGCCCTCCAGGAAGGCCATCGCACCACCGAAGATCATCAGTACGGCGGCGAACGCCGTCCAGCCGCCGACGTTTTGCTTCTGAGGGGCCATGGTCCACTCCTCACTTGAGAAACCCGGCCGCCGGCACGGACCCGCCGGTGGTCATGCGCTGATTCCACGTTTCCACAGGCACCGACCGTCCGCATGTCAGGGACCCGCACCGCGGGCCGGGGCGTGGATGCGCCGTACCGCCGACGCGCGGCGGGCGCCGGTGGCTGACAGGCCCTCATGGCGCGCGGCGGTCCGGCCCGGCGCGGCGCCCGGTGCGGGTCCGCTTCAGTCGGGCGGCTCGGGGGCGGGGTTCTCCTCCGGTTCCCCACCCGGCGGTTCCTCGGGTCGTGGGCCCGGCTCCTTTGGACCCGGCTCGGCGGGGACCGGGTCGCGCGGCACCGGCTCCGGCCCGCTCGGGACGGGGCCGGGCCCGTCGGGCGCCGGTTCGGTGGCCGACGCCCCGGCGGCCGGGACGCCGGCAGCGGTGGCGGCTGTGGTCGTGGCGGTCATAGCGCTCTCTCCTTTCCCTCCATCCTGCGGCCGATGCCGGTGATCGGCCCGTTCGGGAAACCGCCGCCGGGACGGACCTGGTGCGGGACTTCCGGCCGTACGCCTGCGCGCCCGAGGCCCTGGACGCCGCGGCGCGCCGCCACCCCGGGTCAGTACACGTCGCGGACGTAGCGCTTCTCGGCCGCGAGCTGTTTGACGTAGCCGGCGGCCGCGTCCTGCGTCAGGCCCCCGTGCGCCACGGCGATCTCGCGCAGGGCGCGGTCGACGTCCTTGGCCATCCGGGACGCGTCGCCGCACACATAGAAGTGGGCACCGTCCTGCAACCAGGACCACAGCTGGGCGCCGTGCTCACGCATCCGGTCCTGCACATAGACCTTGGCGCGCTGGTCGCGGGAGAAGGCCGTGTCCAGCCGGGTGAGCAGCCCCTCCTCGCACAGCCGGCCGAGCTCGTCCTCGTAGTAGAAGTCCGTGGCGCGGCGCTGCTCGCCGAAGAACAGCCAATTGGGGGCGCGGTGGCCGCGGGCGCGCCGCTCGTTGAGGAAGCCGATGAAGGGTGCGACGCCGGTGCCGGGCCCCACCATCACCATCGGTGTGGCCGGGTCGGCCGGCGGCCGGAAGTGGGGGGCGGAGCGGACGAACACGGGCACCAGGCTGCCGGGCTCGGCGTCGGCGAGGAAGGTGGAGGCCACGCCCTTGCGCGGGCGGCCGTGGCGGTTCTCGTAGCGCACGACGGAGACCGTCAGATCGATCAGGCCGGGGTCGGTCAGCGGGCTCGACGATATGGAGTACAGCCGGGGCCGCAGCCGCGGCAGGACGCCGGCCCACTCCGCGGCGTCGGCCCGGACCGGGTGTTCGGCGAGCACGTCGACGGCCTGCCGGCTCCAGGCCCACTGCGCGAACTCGCCCTTGTTGTCGGGCCGCAGCAGCTTCTTCAGCAGCCGGTCACCGGTGCGTTCCGCGGTCAGCCGCAGCAGGCTCGGGGAGATCCGCGTGATGTCCAGATGGCGCAGCAGCGCCTCGCCGAACGACACCGTGCCCAGGCCCGGGACCTCGACGGTGGTGGCGGGGTCGAGACCGGTGTGGTCCAGCCACTCCGCGACCAGATCGGGGCAGTTGGTCGGCTGCACCTCCAGCGCGTCGCCCACCGCGTAGTCCAGCGGCCCGCCCTCGACGTCGCGGGTGTCGAAGGTGAAGCGGCGCACCTCCTTGCCGGCCCCGGCACGGCTCAGCAGCTGATTGCCGACGAGCCGGGCGACGCTCGGCGCGGGCTTGGCGGCGCGGGCGGGAGCCGCCGGCGCGGCGGCCGGCGCGGGCGCCCCCGCCTCCCCGGCGCCACCGGCGCCC